>DAIDJA010000311.1 GCA_027451605.1 Acidimicrobiales bacterium | reverse complement strand
ACTTTTGTTCACTAGCTGTTCCAGGGATTGTCTGCCATAGAACTCACCGGATTTGTCCTTAGAGGAAATTACAATTTGTTCTTGGGAAATGTCAATACGGTATCCTTCGGGCGGGAGTGTTTCATCAGTGCCAATTCGAATTAAGTTTGGATTGAAATCGATTAGTTCATTCGAAAGTTCAGTCGTCTTTGGTTTAGGAATTATTTGGAAGTTTTTTGAAATATCCATTAACATTGATAATAGTGCAAAATAAGTTCGTTCGTCAGTATCAAGCTAAAGACAGACAGCAAGTTAGAGAGATTTGCTATCTTACGGGATATATGGGGGACTCTGCTGAAATTTACTGGAAGGACCGTGAGAGCTTTGCAGACATGTGGTGCGGCTATTATATAGACAAAGAGCCACAATCGTGTTTTGTAGCGGTGGTTGATGAAAAGGTTGTAGGTTATTCGCTTGGCTGTTTAGAATCCAGAAACGCTTGGGATCCCGGTAAGGTGGGTATGAAACATGCATTAAAAAGGGGACTAATTTTTACCAAAGGTACCGGTCCGGCAATGTGGCGAACTTTATTCGATGTTTCATCTGACTTAGTCATTAAGCGAAAACCGCCCATGAAGCCGTTTATAGACTCCAGGTGGCCCTCACATCTTCATATAGATATTCTTCAGGAGGGTCGAGGAACTGGGTTCGGGAAAGAATTGATTAACCGTATTATAGATCGATTTAGACAAATGGGATCTCCTGGTCTACACCTTGAAACGGTTTTGGAAAATAGAAATGCCGTGCAATTTTTCAAAGCTATGGGATTTCAAGAATTTGGTGATACGCCTGAGCTTCCTGGGATCAGAGCTAAAGACGGCTCGAGACTTCACGGTCTGGTAATGATTATGGATCTAAACTGAATATTCTGTCTCTCTGTCTACTAATTTTCCGTTCAATATAACAGTCTTAATATTAAGCGAAGAATCCGCGATTATCAGGTTTGCATAATTCCCTACTTTGATGTGACCTAAAGACTCTTCCAAATCTAGGTATCTAGCCGGATTAAGAGTAGCCATTTTGATTGCTTTTTCATCAGAAAATCCATAATAATTACGGCAGTTGTTCACTGCCTCCAGTAGAGATATCGAACTGCCGCCTAACTTTGATTTAGTTAGCCCATCTTGTAGATTCCGTTTAGGGGTCGAAATATATTTCCCGTTTCGATGAACTAATAATTTGTCGCCGATTTTAACGGGTTTAAGGTTACCTTTTCCGTACCCCAAAGCATCGGAAATTAGGATGAGCTTGTCATGGGGTTTTGATCTGCGGATTAACTCTATCGAAGCTCTGTGGAGATGAGCTCCGTCTGCGATGAAAGTTGCATACGCGGTATCGTCGTTCAACAGTGCTCCTACCGCTCCGGGATACCTTCCGCTAATCGATGCCATAGCGTTAAAAATATGAGTGCCGAGTTTACAACCGCGATCAATTAATTTCTGTGTTTGCTCAAATGTCGCTCCAGTGTGACCGATAGCCACTTTGATATTGGAATCCAGTAGTTTATCTATTAAACTCATGGGCGTAGATTCTGGAGCTAATGTGATCACGACGGGAACCTTTTCCGCGAGATTTACCAACTCGAAAAGAATGCTTTTGGGAATCCGTGTCTTTAGGTTACCAATGTTATGGATACCCGACTTAGCGGGTGAGATTAACGGGCCTTCTAAGTGTAATCCTAAAATGCTTTCTTTGGGATTGTGCCTTTCAATTGATCCGACTATATCAATACCTCGCAGAATTTGATCAAAAGTAGCACTGATAAAAGTCATTAATGCCGCAGTAACTCCCGAACGTCGATGGGGCTCCAATAAATCCCGTACCTCATCTTTCGTAGAGCAATCAGAGAATAGCTTGCCGTTATTGCCGTTTATTTGCAAATCGATAAATGTCGGAAAAACTATCAACTTAGAGGCATCGACGATTTCGTATTTTTGCAAATCTGATTTTAACGGCAAGGCCTTAGGCTTAGTTGTGACAATCTTTTTGATTAGAGGACCTTTTGTATAGATATCTACGTTGTCATAAAACCGTTCGCCTAATAGGGCTCTGGCATTTATAATAGCCAGACTCGATGTCAATTTGCTAGTAATTTCATTTGTCAATTGTGTGTTCTTTCGCTTAATAAAGCTGCGTCTAGGGAATTTCAGTTTCGGAATAAGACTAGATATAGAATATAATTATTCTAAGTCACGTAAATATCATTTGTCTATATTCCGGAATCCGTTAGAGTAATTAGTATCATATAAAAGTATATTTATCAACACGAATAATAGAAGGATAGGCATTTATATATGTCAAAATGGATAGTTGGGTTAAGCACCTACAAACAAAATGTCAAATGGGCAAGGTGGAATCAGACAGCGTCCATTCTGGGCTATGACTACATTGATTTGGCCGTTGCCGCAGGTTTAAGTGCGGTATTGCTTCCCCCGATTGTGAATGATCCAAGAGGATTTATGACGAGAACGGATAATAATAAATTTTACCAAATTGAACAAGTGTCAATAAAATATGTTGGAAATGTAATAAATTTAAATGAGAAATATTTTCCGTATGGGAAAATATTATTA
>DAIDJA010000310.1 GCA_027451605.1 Acidimicrobiales bacterium | reverse complement strand
AGTGCCTGTAGTGCAGCAACTTCCGCCGAGAGCTGTGAATTTAGGCTGTACCACGTATTTTGTATATCCGATTGAGTCGCGGTTAAATTTCCGGTAGGAGTTCCGACTACGTCATTTATAGGATAAATGCTAATTTTATTCTGTAATTTATCAATCGGATAGGTAATTAGGTTCTCCTGTGACTCGTAAACATATACCATGTCAATTGTTCCGTTAAGCTTATTGGTGTGACCGGGTATCGCTACTAAATCTTCTGCCGGATAAACTCCTCCGGGCTTGAGAGCATAGTACGGCAGATTTATGTTTTGACCCACTACGATGAAGATTATTAATAGAATTAGGATTGTGACAATAATTTTAAAGGACCGAGGCTGATTTTTAAAGTTTGCCTTTAAATTTTTTAATAGAGCTTTCCGGTTAACGGTAGTATCGTTAGTCAAATTATTGGAATTGGAGTCGGACACTGTAAAGATGGATCAAATTAGCTATTCAAATTTATGCTTCGACGTTACCCAACTGTCTGACAGCTATGTCTGCCGATAACTTATTTGTAGAATATAAAGTCTAGTTTTATTGTAACTTAAAATGGATACAGACCCACTTTATAAAATTATATCCGAGTCCCTTAACGACTGTAAAGTTTGCGGACAATCAGTTTCTCAGACGCTTTGTATTCATAATGAAACTAAGTTAATTGAATTTTTAAGCTCTGATACCCCCAAAATTAAAATTTTTGGTTTTTCAACTTTGGTTAGATTCAATAAAATTTCCTGTAATGAGTTAATTCAAGTTCTTAATGACGACAATCCCAAAGTAGTCCTTCGAGGCCTACAAACTATAGTCACAAATAAGTTTGAAGATTTCTTCGGTGATAAAGGCCTTATTAACTCGTTGAACAATTTGCTAGAAAGTGCCGAAGATATTATTGTTATTTGGGCGTTAAATGCACTTTATGAATCCGTGGCTTTTGCCAACAGTGATACTTTTGAACGCGCTTTAGAATTATTAAAAAGTCACGAAAACTATCTTTGTCGGGAGAATGCGGCCGCACTTTTGGGTCTAATGGCAAATTACGGCTATAACGGATCGCTTTTGATTCTTGTCGAACATTGCCTTAACGACAAAATTCAGGTAAGAAAGCGGGCCCTTTTGGCTCTAGGGGAGTTTGATTCTTCAACCGCTGTAAATACTCCAGGGTTTTCAGGGACGTTGAAAGATCTATTTATTCAAATTGCTCGGTCTAAAGACCTGCAACTAAGGCAGATCGCTGAAGATTTGATAGAAGTAGGTTAAAATTCTACAGTTTGTAGAAAATGAAAAATATGGCACGTTGCAGAGCTATCCCTTTGCCTGGCGGATTCCGCTTGTGTTACAAATTTCAAAGATTTTCGTGAAATTACTTGGATGATATAAAAAATTCGGCAGGCAATCTAACGGGGTTAAAAAATTAAACCTGCCTATTTATGTCGTCGGCGATTATGCCGTTTATCATAATAATCTTTGAAGTATTCAAATGACTTTAGGCATTTGCCGGCACCGATGGCAACACATTCTAAGGGCATATCTACAAGCTGAATCGGTAACATGGTTTCGTTTGCTAAGCGCTGATCCAGACCGGTCAACATACCGCTACCTCCGGTCAGATGGATACCGTAGCTGATGAGGTCTTGACTCAGATCCGGCGGGGCTTCTGACAGCGTCTCTTTTACTGAGTTCACTATCTCATTGATATTTTCCTTTATGGCGATAAATATTTCGGATCTGCTGACTATAATCAGCTTGGGCAATCCGGTAAGTATGTCTCTTCCTCTAACTTCGGCTTTAATCGCCGGCGAGGTATTGTTGGCCGCCGCTATTGTTACTTTGATCTCTTCGGCAGTTTTTTCGCCTATTGCCAAACCATATTCCCTCCTGAGATAGGTTTGTATTGAAGCATCGAGGTCGAACCCTCCGATCCTAACGGATTTTGAAGTTACGATGCCTCCAAGCGAAATTATTGCAGACTCAGATGTTCCTCCACCGATATCAATGATCATGGAACCCACCGGCTCTTCTACCGGTAGGTTTGCTCCGACCGCACCGGCAAACGGCTGTTCAAGTAATATTACCTCCGAAGCTCCCGCTTGTCTTGTGGCCTCTTCAACTGCCAGCATTTCAACTTCAGTAATTGCGGACGGTACACATATTATAACTTTGGGCTTAGATATCCTGGAAACGCCTGCCTTTTGCAGCACGAGCCTTATCATTTTTTGTGTAATATCAAAATCTGTAATTGCGCCGGACCTCAAAGGTCTAACGGCGATAATGTGGCCTGGTGTTCTTCCGATCATTTCCCAGGCGCTTTGCCCGATTGCTAAAACTTCGTTCGTTTTGGAATTAACGGCAATTACCGAAGGCTCATTTAGTACTATCCCTTTGCCCGCGGCATAAACCAAGGTGTTGGCGGTTCCGAGATCTATCGCTAAATCACGTGCCATTTAACTGTTGAATTTTTTGACTATTTTTGGCATATTATAAAAAATGTTTCAAAGACGATATCGGCATTGTATCACTTGAAGGCTGGACTGAACCGTTGAAATATTCGAGCTTCCAGACCGGAAGGGTTTTCTTGATGGTATCGATCAAAAATTCAGAAGCTTCATA
>DAIDJA010000309.1 GCA_027451605.1 Acidimicrobiales bacterium | reverse complement strand
TGACAACAGATTTCAATTCAACCTTTTGCAACGCCTCACGAGGATAGAGGATGGTCGGATCCGTTGAAGCAGAAAGCCAATCTCCGATTGATTTAACCGCTCTTTTAATCTGATTGGAGCATTCATTAATTTCACGCGCTAATCTTTTAATTTCCGGATCGGAAGTCTGTTCCGCGATAGCCTTTAGCTGATTAAATGAATTCATCACATCTCTAAATGGCGTTCTCAAGGCTTCAGCTTGGACTTCGGCCAATGAATTCCGCAAAGATATCTTGCCCTCCAACACCCCCACAGCCCATTTTAATGCGGCGATATGATTTGATTGAGCCGTAAGAAGATCGGCTACAACTTTAGCTCGTGCCGTTTGTTCTTTGGCCGATGGCCCTTTGTCTGTTTTCTCGATACTGCTCACGTTACTTTATCTAACCTTACTTTTTTAATACTGTCAAATTACGACAATATAAAACTATCTATTTTTATTTAATTCCTTACGGATCTAATTCAATAAAACGATTACTTACATATTACCCATATTTTAGGAAAAATTCAAGAGGAAAATATTTTATCCGTAAAAATCTATACATTAGAGAGAGTTAAGTTTAAAAAATCTGTTCATTTCGTCGTAGCCCCTTTTAATCAGATGCTCAGCATGTGAAAAATCTTTCCAATCAAGCCCGTATGGTCCGGGGAATTCTCCGACCAGAACCTGAACCCCCGGTGGTAGGCGACCCAAATCCCTCTTAAGGCGAGCCGAAATCGCAATACCGAATGACTCTATTATTGTTTCAATCGGTCGTTCCGGGAAATGCTTATTTACTTCTACCGTGTTGCAACTTAAAAGTACGATGGTCTTGGCCCCAAGTTCGATAGCTTTTGATATTGGCGCATCATTTAAAACTCCTCCATCGATCAATTCCATATTATTTTCCGAAATTGGCGGGAAGATTCCCGGCAGAGCGGTTGAAGCAAGAAGCGGATAGAGAAGTGACCCTCTGTCGAACCAAATTTCATCGGCGGTATTAAATGACGTAGCTCCCACAAATACCGGTAGTGCCAGATCTTCAAACCTCATCTCCGAAAGAACCGAATTTATTATCGATTTTAAACCGTCGTTTGAATAAACAGATCTCCTTTTTTCGGCAAATCTAAGACCTCTGAAAACAGAGCCGGGAGTAAATACTTTATCGGCCTTTAAAGTTAACCAAAGTTCCTGAAGTTCCTTAATTCCCTCTAAATTAGGAGCTTTGGCAAAGGCTGCCGCATTTAAAGCTCCAACGGAACATCCGACCAAGAAATCAAACTCCAAACCGCATTCCACCAAGGCCTGAAGCATTCCCGCCTGAGCGGCCCCCTTATTGCCTCCCCCGCTGAATACTAATGCAACTTTATTATCGGACTCTCGTCGGCCTCTGAATTTTGACGACATTTTGGAAACAGTAGACCCTTCCGGTTCCTCGCCAAAATATACGCTTACCAAGTCTGTTGATTTAAATTCAGAAAAATTTAAGTCTTGGGATAAATTAGGCATAATATTTGTTGTGTAGATTCAATTAATGATTAAAAAGTAAACAGAATATGTAGACCGGGCTTTGAAAACGATAATGAAATTTTAACAAAAGTACAACTAACTAAGTTTTCTATGACTGACATTACATTTCGTTCCAGCCATGGTGCTTCAGTATCTATAATAATTTCGCCTCAGTTACAAACCACTCTGTATTAAACCACTTGAAAACAGCCCCGGAACTCCGATGCGGCTTTAAATTTCAAAGATCCATAATGGCGGTTTCCGAGTTATCTATTATCAAACTACTATTGAATTTCATAAAATAAATTATATTTTCCTTTGAAGAACAGAGATCTGAATTAAATTATACCGAGATGGATACCGCCGATTTGACCTCATATTTTTGCAGACAAGACACTTATGGCCCTGAGGGATCTTTTGTTTTCGTCGATCCGGCTTTTACTGTTAGTGCACATAAAATTGAGGACGTGTCACCTTCCATCAGATTGCTGACAGACAGATGTAAGACACAAAAACTAATAGCTTGTGGCTTTGTATCCTATGAAGCGGCTCCAGCATTTTACGATAGAATGCAGGTTAATAATTCCGATACAAATTTACCGCTCATATGGTTTACGGCTTACAGGGACATAGCCGCAATCGACGCGCCCAAATACTGCAAATTAGACAATAAATTTAGGTGGCGCAGTGAGTTTAACAAGAAGCAATATATCGACGCCGTTGATCATATTCACAAAAGATTAGATGCCGGAGACACGTACCAGGTAAATTTAACCCAGCGAATTAAATCTAAGTTTACCGGCGATACCCAGCAACTTTACCAGAATATGTCATTAACTCAGCGTGGCAGATATTCAACATTTATAGATACCCCGGAATTTAGTGTTTTATGCGCTTCCCCGGAATCTTTTTTCACAATATCAAGCGGTAGAATTACCTCAATCCCCATGAAAGGAACGGCTAAACGCGGAATGTTTCTAACAGATGACCTGCATATGGCCAAATCTCTCCGAAATGACGAAAAAGAGATTTCCGAGAACCTAATGATCGTTGACCTAATCCGCAATGACTTGGGTCAACTTTGCAAATTCGGATCAATTAAAGGGACAAAATTGTTCGATATAGAACGCTATCCCAATCTCTGGCAAATGACCTCTTCGATA
>DAIDJA010000308.1 GCA_027451605.1 Acidimicrobiales bacterium | reverse complement strand
CTGAAAAAGAAAGCCGTGTCCGGCATCAGGGTAAAAGACAAGTTTACTTCCCTTGATTACCGAATGCATATATTTGGAGTTTGACTGGGGTATAAGCTGATCATTTAATCCGTCTGCTATCAATGTCTTAGCTTTAATGTTTTTTAACTTAAGCCCACTCGGATCTTTGCCAAAACTCCACAGTGCCAGTGCATTGAACTGTTCGGAAGTTACCGCCGGGGTTGCAATGTAAAAGTGCGGGTATTTTGATATAGCTTCTATATATTTGGTAGCCCATTTTGATTGGTTCTTTGGGAAGAGGAGATTTAAAAGATTTAATACATTAGAAGCCGTGGTATTAGTTAAGGCAGAAATTACCGACATACTGGGTCCGACAGCATGACCGTTACCCGGCAGTGTTGCTGCAAGTATCAAATGGTTTACATCATTTGGATAGTTTATCGCCAAAGCCTGAGCTATCATACCTCCCATTGACCAGCCTAAGACATCCGGCTTATCCAGGTGAAGATATTTAATGAGAGCATTAGTTTGGGTCGCCATCTTCCCTATCGTTAAAGTACCTGACGGAAGGGATGTGCCACCTATTCCTGAATTGTCAAATATGATGACCCGATAATATTGTGCAAGTTCATTTACGAATGACGGCATCCAGGCATCCATTGATCCCGAGTAACCCATAATTAATATTAAAGGCGATCCCGAGCCGTCAATCCGATAGGAGACCTTTCCGTCTGAAGTGTTTGCAACGGTTATAGGAACGTTGGTTATTGAAGTAATAGATTTTTTAAGCGGTAGAGTCTCTGATGTTGGAGCCGAAGTACCGCAAGCGCAGAGTAATGCAGATAATATGCCTAAAGTGAAAATTATCTTTAGCGTATTGGATATATTTGGTCTGTCAAATTGCTTATGCGGCAAAAACATATTTAAAGATTACTAACCTGACTATTAAAATTCAATTTCGAATAACTAAATTTATACCAAATCTATATTATGAAATTTAGTTACCTAACTTAAAGGGAGTTTTTAGATCAAAGGTTTCGCTGTGTCTTCAGTTAAGAACCAAGCGGCCATTAGGTTACGGAATAGTTTGTCGAATCTAAAGTAAATTTCTCTCAGCTCTACTCCGACCCAATCTTTGGGAAGAAATTCTTCGGGTAACAGCGGATCGTCTTGGACGTGTCTCAGGGTTTTTGCCATGATAATAAAACTGTCCTTCAGTCGGGTCGTATCCCCGGCTTCCATGAAACTTGTAAGCCCTTTGATCTGTTCTGTTAAAGTTAAACTCGTTGAATTCCAAGCCTTAATTTTAAACAGCTTGCCACAAAGTTTGTTATGGTCATCTTCTGGAATTGACTTGAACCATGAAAGATGCTTATGGTCTTTTATATAGTTTTCCTCCAGGTTATCGGGTCTTAGCCACACGCCTTCTTTAAGTTCGCCGAATTTATGAAATTTGAGGTCTTCACGTAAGAGTGCCCTTTCGGTTGGATTGCGATTAGATTGTGTAACGACGGCGAGAACCCAACTATTCTTATCCCAAATTTTATATTTTGGTTTTAACGATTCCAATTGTCGCACCTGACGTTGAAGATGCTTTACGGAAGCCAATTCGTAATCATTACCGCTTACTTTTAGTTCTTTATTTTTAAGCATTCTGGATAGAGCTGTTCTGGTGGTACCTTCGGAAATATTAAATAGCTCGGTCGTTCTAACTATCATCGACACCGGCAACTTTGGAGGAGTCAGCCCCAAAAGCACCGAAAGAATTACTGATCTTGCCGTGAAATTACGAGAATTTGACATTTGTTATAAAAATGTAATATGCTTTATATATTATGAAAGATACTATGGTACCTAATAAAGTATACCTACCCGATGTTTTACCTACTGAACGACTGAATTCAAAGGGAATGGCGCTTCCGCCCCTGCGGCAGGAACTTAGGAAGATAAATAATTTCCGTAACTCTTTTAACGTAGCACTATGTTACTTCCAGGCAGTTGTAGTTGTCGGTATCGGCGTCTATTTTCACAGCATTTTATCCTATGTCGTGGCTTTCATTCTAATGGGATCGGTATTTGCCAGATTTTCACTTTTGGCCCATGAATCAGCCCACAGACTTCTTTTTTCAAAAAAACGAGTTAATGATTTTGTAGGAAAATATTTGCTGAGCTACCCTGCGATATTGCCATTTAGTTTCTATAGACTGTCACATTTGGTACATCATAAATCGGAACTTGGCGAAAATGAGCCTGATATGAATTTATATCGGGGGTTTCCGGTTTCACAGCGTTCGCTTATCCGAAAGTTACTTCGTGACATGTTTGGAATATCGGCTTTTAAAAATCTAAAATCTATATTTAAAGCGCTTGGCCATAAAACTTCCCGACAGTTTGTTCTGCCTATGGTTATAACTCAAATAATAATGCTTATTATCTCAGTGAGTTTGGTAGGTCCTTTGCCTTATCTGATACTGTGGTTTTTGCCATGGTGCACAATTTGGAAAGTCACCAACCGTCTACGAGCTATAGCCGAACACGGAGGAATGCAAATGTCACCGGATCGGAGACAAACCACTCATATTGTGAAGCAAAACCTAACGGCGAGGTTTTTTATGGTTCCATTTAACGGCGGATATCATCTTGCGCATCACGTCGATATGGGGGTACCGTTTTCGAATCTCCCAAAATTACATAAAGAGCTCATTG
>DAIDJA010000307.1 GCA_027451605.1 Acidimicrobiales bacterium | reverse complement strand
TAATGAACTATGATAACTTAATAAAGAGTAAATTACGTATCGACTAGGAAATATCGAAATATCTTAAATGAGGAATAATAGATGAAAGTGGATGCCGGTCTATCCGGGAGCGGTCGCAGAAGACAAAGAAATTCACAGCAAGTCGCCTTTGTGGATGGGTGGCCAGATTTTGCCAATGCTTTGCTTGGAGCGTCAGTTTTAGTAAAAGATGAAATTGAATCACTTATGGCACGGGCGGACTCGACAGGTGTGGACTTAGTTCAAACGGTTTTGAATTCAGGTCTTATTGATGATGAGGGTTATGCTAAGGTTCAGGCAAAGCTTGCAAATTTAGACTATGTCGATTTAGACAAATATGCCTTTAATGCCGCGGCAGCATCCCTTCTAAATGTTAAAATTGTAAAGCAATACGGCGTATTGCCTATTGGGTGGAAGTTTGGTACGCCTGTAATTGCTGTAACGGATCCCAACAACATGATGTTGATGGAAGAACTGAAGGGTATAATGGGTAGAGAGTTTCAGATAGTTGTTTCCGGGTCTGGCAAAATTGCCAAGTATTCGACTCAGCTCTATAAAGAAGAAATTGCACCTGTTTTGAATCTTACAGGAGGAAACAATATGACTGCTTCACCTGACGGAGTTGAAGACTCTATATTTGGGTCTATGTTTATTCAAGAAGACGACGGAACGGCTAAACCTGATCCCCAGCCTGCGCCCCAACCGGAGGTTCAGGAAAGGCCGAAGCCATCAATTCCGGCAGTTGCCCATCAAGTTAATGAGGTAGCTCCCCCTCCCCCTCCATCCCCTACATCCCAAGAAAGTGAGCCGGCTGAAATGTCTACGAATGATTTTGACACAGATTTTGATTTTGAAGATGATTTGGAAAATTATGATTTGGGATCGTTTACCGGAGGGGCCATATTATTCGAAGATGATTTCGAGGAAGGCGGAACTTCAACTGATTATGCCAGTGATCTAAATTATCTTGAAGATTTTGGTATGGACGACAGCGGAGATGAAGATTCCATACCACCGCTTGCGAATGCCTTAATTGCCGCCGGTAGGGTAACACCCGATCAAATGCAGTCTGCTCTCGAGACACACCGAAATACCGGAAAACCGTTGTCACAGGTGTTAACTGAAATGGGAGTTGTCACCGAAGCTGATTTGGTCCGGGCGATGGCTTCTGAGATTGGTCTTGAATTCGTAGATCTTTCTGATTATCCGATTGACGAAGAGACTGCTCAGCGTGTCCCGGTGGCAATTTCAAGAAGGCATCGTGTTTTAGCCATTGGCTGGGATGGAGATGTTGCCCTTGTTGCAGTTGCCAATCCATCGGATATGGTCGCAATGGATGATCTTCGTTCCATTTTAGGTAAAGAGTTTAGGCCCCTTGTTGCCACCCCGTCTCAGCTCGGTGAATATATAGACAAGATATATCGGTTAGATGAGGAAACCGAATCGGCGGCCCAAGAAGCGGCGGCGGCGGCTACAGGAGCTGATTCTCAGGTAGATATTACAAATCTCGAAGCAAGTAATGAAGATGCGCCGGTTATCAGATTTGTAAACTCAGTTATTTTACAAGGTCTTAATGAAAGGGCTTCCGATATTCATATCGAGCCAACTGAAACTGATTTGCGTGTACGATATCGAATTGACGGTGTATTACATGACTTTAACAGAGCTCCCAAAGCCATTGCTACTGCCGTTATTGCCCGAATAAAAGTAATGGCTGAGATAAACATTGCAGAAAAAAGAATTCCTCAGGATGGGCGAATCAGCTTGTCGGCAGGGGCAAGAAAGATTGATTTAAGAGTTGCAACGCTTCCTACCGTTTACGGTGAGAAAATAGTCATGAGGCTTTTGGATAAGTCAAATGCTCTTTCAACGCTGGAAGATTTGGGATTTTATACCGATGTTTTAGAGAGATATGAATCAGCATATAGCAAGCCTTATGGAATGTTGTTAGTGACCGGTCCTACGGGATCCGGAAAGTCTACGACTCTTTATTCTACATTAAACATCCTAAATAGTCCAGAGAAGCATTTAATTACAGTAGAAGATCCCGTAGAGTATCAGATTTCCGGAATCAATCAGATGCAAGTTAACACCAAAGCGGGGTTAACTTTCGCCAAATCTTTGAAGGCAATGTTACGTGGTGATCCAGACATTATTTTAGTGGGTGAGGTAAGGGATGAAGAGACTGCTCGAATTGCGATCGAAGCGGCTTTAACGGGTCACCTGGTTCTTTCGTCGTTACACACTAATGAGGCAGCAAGCACCCCAATGAGACTTTTAGAGATGGGAGTCGAACCGTTCTTGGTTACTTCGGCATTACGTTGTGTGATTACGCAAAGACTTGCCAGAAAACTTTGTGAGAAATGCAAAGAGCCCTATGATGTTAGCGATGCGGATCTTGAAACAGTAGGAGTTCGCGAGTCTACAGTCGCTCTATCGAAGGAAAAATCACTCTTTAAGGCTGTGGGTTGCTCATCTTGCTCTAAAACCGGTTATAGGGGCAGAATTTCGATTTCAGAACTAATGATTAAAACTGAAGAAATTGAAAGACTAATTTTTACAAGTGCTACTACAGATGCTATTCAGCGTCAGGCTGAAGCCGAGGGAATGATTCCCATGCGGCAGGACGGATTTAGGAAGGCGTTGGATGGCTTTACTACGATTGAGGAAGTTTTAAGGGTGGTGGCATGAGTT
>DAIDJA010000306.1 GCA_027451605.1 Acidimicrobiales bacterium | reverse complement strand
GATAAAAGTTTCATAATTTCCGGTATAAGTTCCATGTGTGATCCCGAAAGTATCGAGAGGCCGATTATGTCAACATCTTCGTCAACTGCGGAATTAACTATCTGCTCGGGAGTGAGTCTTATGCCTTGGTATATAACTTCAAAACCGGCATCTCTGGCCGCGACTGCTATCTGCTCGGCACCGTTTGAGTGACCGTCCAACCCGGGTTTGGCTACCAGAATTCTCGGTCTTTTGGAGGTCTGCGAAATCAAAGCTATTCTTTCTCTGGCGGAGTTGAGCTCATCACCCCGACGGCCCGTGGCCCCTTGAATGCCTGTTGGCGCTCTATATTCACCAAATACTTCACGCAATGTATCGGCCCATTCTCCGGTAGTACCTCCTGCGAGTGCAAACTCTATTGTCGGAGGCATAATATTTTCCTTCGAAATCGCCGCCTTTTTTAATGCCTCCGTCGCTTCTTTTACCAGTTTGGCGTCTCTGTTCTCTCGATGTTGTTTTATCTCGGCAATTAATTCAGCTTCAACTTTGGGATCTACCCTCATTATTGCCTCCTGTCCGCCTTCACTACTGGTCAATGGCGACGATTCGGTTTCGGTGAAGCAGTTCATACCAACAACTTTAAGTTCTCCGGTTTCTATTTTCGTTACCCTATCGGCTTGTGATTGAACTAAGCGGGCCTTTAATTCGTCAATGGCGTCAAATGCACCTCCGAGCTCCAAAATATCGCTAAGCTCTGACTGTGCCGCATCAATCAAATCGTTTGTCTTTTTTTCCATTACCGTAGAGTTGTCAAAGATATCTTCGTTTTCCAGTAAGTCTGTCTCATATGCAAGTACTTGTTGAATTCTGAGAGACCACTGCTGATCCCAAGTTCTGGGAAGTCCCAAGGCCTCATTCCATGCAGGTAGTTGAACCGCTCTGGCTCGAGCATATTTTGAAAGTGTGACTCCGAGCATCTCAATAACAATGCGTTGTATGTTATTTTCGGGCTGAGCTTCCGTAAGTCCTAAAGAGTTTACTTGCACCCCGTATCTAAATCTTCGTAGTGAAGGATCTTCAACTTTATATCGTGTTCTGCAGATCTCGTCCCACATTTTTGTAAACGCACGTACCTTACAAATTTCTTCGATGAATCTTATTCCTGAATTAACAAAAAACGAAATTCTTCCAACCACCTGAGGAAACTCATCATCGGTTACGGTGTTTGATTCCTTTACTGCATCGAGAACATCGATTGCAGTTGCAAGAGCAAAAGCAATTTCTTGAATTGGTGTTGCGCCGGCTTCCTGTAAGTGATAGCTACAGACATTTATGGGATTCCATTTGGGTACTTTTGAAACGGTATAGGAGACCATATCAACGATTAATCGTTTGGAGTGATCCGGAGGGAATATAAATGTTCCCCTCGAAAGATATTCCTTTACAATATCGTTTTGCGTTGTTCCCGAGAGAAGTTTTATGTCTATGTTTTGATTTATAGCATTTGCTATATAAAGTCCCAAAAGCCATGCCGCAGTTGCGTTAATTGTCATTGATGTATTCATCTGATCAACGGGAATCTGATCCAAAAGTTCGGTCATATGACCCAAATGCGCTACCGGAACCCCTACTTTTCCCACCTCTCCCTGTGCCTGTTTGGAATCCGGATCGTAACCGATCTGAGTCGGGAGGTCAAAGGCAATTGACAGACCAGTTTGACCCTTCTTAAGGTTGGTTCTGTAGAGTTCGTTGGAAGCTTTGGCATTGGAGTGACCCGAATAGGTCCTCATTACCCAGGGACGGTCTGTCATACTTACTATTTTAATTCAGCAAGTCAGTAGGAATAAAACCCCTGCTTGGTTTTGCGGCCCAACTTGTTTGCCGCTACCATTCTTCTCAATAGGGGTACTGCTGCATAGTTGGGATCTTTAAATTCTTCGTAAAGTGCATCCAAAATCGCAAGTGAAGTGTCGAGTCCGACCAGATCCAACAAGGCAAAAGGTCCCATTGGAAATCCGCACCCACCTTTCATTGCTAAATCTATATCTTCGTAACTTGCGACAGCCTGTTCGGCGAGGCGAACCGCGTTATTTAGGTATGGAAAAAGAAGCGCATTTACAATAAATCCAGCCTGGTCTTTCACCAATACAGGTTCTTTTTCACACTTTCTGGCAAACTCCAAAGCTTGAGCTATGGTTTCTTCGGAAGCGGTGATTGGTTTGACGACTTCCACGAGCTTCATGACGGGAGCGGGGTTAAAAAAGTGGATGCCACATACATTTTCCGGCCTGTTTGTTTCAATCGCCATTTCAACCACAGGAAGTGTCGATGTGTTCGTAGCCAGAATCGCCTCTTTCTTCACGACTGCGTCCAGTTCGATCATTAAATTGATTTTGGCGTCCAGATCCTCCACAATGGATTCAATTATTAGGTCACAGTCGCTTAAGTCGACTAAAGCTTCCGTAATATTTACTCGAGAAAGTGTCTTTTGTTTTTGCTCTTCGGTAATTTTTTCCTTTTCCACTTGCTTTGAAAGCGATTTTTCCATAGTGGCTTTCATTGATTCGGCATTTGCCAAACTGCGTGACCTTAAAATAACTTCAAATCCGTGTGCTGCGGCGGTTTCGGCAATTCCTGAACCCATAATTCCGCTTCCGATTACTCCAATTTTATTTATAGACATGATAAATACAATACTATTTTTTTGGACAGCAAGGCAAATTGTTACCTAAA
>DAIDJA010000305.1 GCA_027451605.1 Acidimicrobiales bacterium | reverse complement strand
AGTTGCCTATCTGGAATTTGAGGTTATCGAAAGCCGGGAATTTGAGTCCCACGCTGCCATCTTTGCACGGGTAATAAATGCCAAAGAGCTCATGGAACCAGGTGTGAAATTGACAAAAGAGATTATTCTGTCCATGCAGGATACGAAAATGAATTATGGTGGCTGATAAATCCGGTGGGTCTTCAAGGGTTCTCGGAATAGATTTTGGCAAGGTCAGAGTCGGGATAGCTTTAAGTGATTCGGGTTTGACCGTCGCTACGCCTCATTCGATCGTAAATCGGAAGGAGGCCTTAAGAAGTATTAAAAGTATCACACAAGATTATCTAATCACGACGATAGTGATTGGCATACCCGTTCATAACACAAATAATCGAAATCCGATATATCCTGATCTATTCCGAAGGCTCTTAAAATACGGTTTGTCTGCGAATTCCGAAGTGTCGGAAGAGCTGAAGAACTTGTTGGAATTAAATAAGAAAATGCCCGCGGAAAATATAGAAAAAGACCTGCTTGTCGAAATTTTCAAATTATCCTTAGACATTGTCGAAATTTTAAAGTTAAATGTTGAGTTTTATGACGAAAAATTTACTTCAAAAATAGTCAAAGATGTCGCAAAACTGTTGAATGTAAATGAAAAAAAACAGAAGGGAAAGTTGGATGATTTAGCCGCTTCGGTTATGCTTCAAAGTTGGCTTGATTGGCGCAAACGCTAATTTTTTGGCTAATCGGATTTAATAATTCTAAAATGCTAAAATTTTAAATAGCTTTCACTGACGCCCGCAAGATTTCCGCATAAATAAAATTTGCTTTAATACTATTGTGCCGGTTCTTTGAAACTTTGGTTGACCACAGATCCTAAAAAAAGATATTTTCTTCTCCTGTTCATATTATGTTCAAAATTTTCAAGTTATATAGAAAACTGGTAATAGTTACAATATTAATTATCGCAGCGGCAATTTCTGTCGCCGCTATATTTTATTATCAGTGGGCCGAATCCGGGTCTCAAGACGGCAAGTCGGTAAATTTGGTAGTCGGCAACGGTCAAACAATCGACGGTCTGGCTTCAAAGCTTGCTTCGTTAAAGATAATCCGTTCGAGATTTGCTTTTTTAATTTATTTGCATTTTCATCCTGCTCCGCTTTTAATCGCAGGAGATTATCAGCTTCATCAGGATACTTCGTTTAATCAGTTATTTGCCGCCTTCAAAAAAGGACCCACCGAATTCTCGCTTCTTATTCCGCCCGGCTTTACATTAACTCAGATTGCACAAAGGGTTGGCCAGATTCCGAATCATAGCGCTTCGAGCTTTCTGGCTTTTGCCGAGTCGTCGACCGTTGTTTCTCCTTTTGAACCCGCTTCGGTGAGAGGAACTCCTTTCGCATTGGAAGGGCTGTTGGCTGCGACGACTTATCAGGTTCAATACAACGAAACAAACTTAACTCTACTCACGCAGATGGTAAATACATTTGATTCACAGATTGCGAGTTTGGGTTTGAATCCGAGGGGAACCTATATAGACAACTTATCGGCATATCAGGTTATCATTGCGGCATCTATTGTTCGCGAAGAGGCCGGACTTGATTCGGATCGACCCAAGGTGGCAAGGGTAATCATTAACCGTCTGTCAGATTCGATGGCTCTTCAGATGGATTCGACTGTCAGATTCGCCGTTGGTGATCCGCCCACCGCACCTACGACTGCTGACCTAAAGGTAAATTCTCCCTATAATACCTATATCTATAAAGGTTTACCACCGACTCCGATAGCTACTGTCTCCGGCATAGACGTTTCTGCCGTGTTAAATCCGACTCCCGGCTCGTGGCTATATTTTGTTGTAGTTGACAAAAACGGAGGAGAAGCATTCTCGACTACCTATCAACAACAGGTTCAAAATGAAAACCTCGCCAAATCCAGAGGTCTTGCCGGATAGTTCTTAGTTTGCGGCATATAAGGCTGAAGTGTAATCGAGAAAATTCTGATTTTGAATGAGTTTTTGGTAAATAGGTTTGTCGTAAAACATATTACTTAAGTATGGCTTGAAATTTATCATTAGAATTAAAATTAAGATCGACTAGAAAAACGGATTCTCACATTTTTTCGCCCCCGAACGGTAAAGATTCAATTATATGGAAGATATGATCTACGATTCCTTTTGGCCTATGTTCGCACTTTCTATAGAAGGTAGCGAACTTAAAATAAAAATCACCGCTGACGATGATATCGGACGGTTGTTAAGCTTGGTAAATCGCGGCCTTCACGATCCTGATCAAAGCCCTTTTTCGACTCCCTGGAACCAAATTGATCTGCCCCATAGAAACTATGAGTTTGCAAAAAAAATCTGGTTGCATCGTGCCCAGTTACACCCTCGTGATTGGTATCTGGACTTTACGGTATTTTATAAAGATCAAATTGTCGGAATGCAGTCAGTCTTTGCTAAAGATTTTCCCGTCGCGCGCTCCTTTATGACATCGTCATGGCTTGGGCGAGATTTTCAAAATAGAGGTATTGGCACCACAACGCGAAGGGCTATATTGTTCCTAATGTTTGAACTATTTAAAGCCGAAGAGGGGCATTCAGAAGCCTATGAAGATAATATAGCTTCGATAAAAGTCTGTGAAAAACTTGGTTACCGCGCCAACGGATTTCGTAGTTGGGGCAGAAACGAAAAGCCGGCAAAGTCTTTGCAATTTGTCATAACGCGCCAAGATTATGCCA
>DAIDJA010000304.1 GCA_027451605.1 Acidimicrobiales bacterium | reverse complement strand
TAATGTGTCTTTTCATCATTTGTTTTAATATACCATTTATCTCCTTCACATTGTAATCCTTGTTCAGAATATCTGAGTAACTCAGCAATTCCTATTCCACCCAAAGTAGCATATGGAACAGAACCAGATTCAAACCAACAATCAAAAACTTCATCAATTCTGGTAGCTATTTTACCAGAATCAGTTTTGATTTTAACTTTATCAATGTAGGGTCTGTGAAGATCGTCAATTAGGCTTGGATCGATTGCTTTGTCTTTTAATTCTTGGATACTGCCAATGACAGTTATTTCTCCATCATCGGTTACCCAGACCGGTAGAGGGGCTCCCCAAAAACGATTGCGAGAAATAGACCAATCTCTGGCGTTGGCCAACCAGTTACCAAATCTCCCGTCTTTTATGTGTTTGGGTGTCCAGTTTATTTTTTGATTATTAGCAGTTAAATCATCAACCAGACTGGAGACCTTAACTAGCCATGAGTCGGTTGCATAATAAAGCAGTGGAGTATCGCATCGCCAACAAAACGGGTAGGTGTGAGATATAGTCTCAGCAGCGTAAACCATATTCTCTTTAGTTAGCTGCTCTATTATTAAATTGTCAGCCGATTTAAAGAATTTGCCTTCGATGTCGGAATTTAAACCGATTGATGATTTAACCTTGCCGTATTCGTCAATAGTTAAAAGGACTGGGATATTGTTCTCTTTACCTAGTCTAAGATCGTCTTCTCCAAAAGCCGGCGCAACATGCAAGACGCCTGATCCGTCTTCAATCGATACGAAATCGGCTAGCCAGATTTTATATAAGTTGTTTTTGTCATCCAGTTGATCTAAGTAGTTTAGATTAAATAAAGGTCGATAACTTTTACCGGCTAACTCTTTGGCATGCACTTCTTTTAACACTTTGTAATTATCCGAACTTAAACATTCTAACCTGTCTTTGGCTAAAATTAGGACCTCTTCCTTACCATTATCATCAGACAGTGCAACGTATAAGTAGATAGCGTTTGGATTAAGAGCAATTGCGGCATTACCCGGCAGACTCCAAGGTGTAGTTGTCCAACCAAGCAGATAGGCATCTTCGTCTGCCATTTTAAATTTAACAAACAGACTGGGATCAGTAATATTGTCTTGGTAACCTTGATTTAATTCAAAATTAGATAGTGGAGTAGCACATCTTGGACAATATGGGCTTGATCGAAAGTCCTTATAGATTAAACCTTTGTCGTAGATAGTTTTGAAGCCCCACCAGACACTTTCAATGTAGTCTCTGTCCATAGTGGTGTAGGTTTTAGAAAAATCCGCCCACCTACCTAGTCGCAAAAAAAGATTTTCCCAGATTTCTTTATATTTGAAGACTGATTGTCGGCTTTCTTCATTAAATTTTTCGATGCCGTAGGCTACGATATCTTGTTTACCCCTAAAACCGTGTTCTTTCTCAATAGCATATTCGATCGGCAAACCGTGAGTGTCCCAGCCAACCCGACGAAATACCTTATAACCTTGCATTGTCTTATATCTTGTAACAGCGTCTTTGACAGTAGTTTGAACGACGTGACCATAGTGAGGTAGTCCGTTAGCAAACGGCGGGCCATCATAAAAAACAAACTCTGGACTATTTTTTCTTTGCTCGATACTTTTTTCAAATGTTTTATTATCTGACCAGTATTTTAGTATGTTCTCTTCTATTTTCGCTAAAAAGTGTTTTGAGTCCGACATCGTCTCATCCCCATTAAAGTTGTTTATTTCGGATCCAATATTGGAGGTACCATCCGAATTCCGTCTTAAACGGCACTTAATTGAGGCTGTAACGGGCTCACCCGAGAGAGGTCTAATCGAAGGCTTAGCTTCTTTCTTCTCCTTAGCTTGCGATTGATAGTCGCTTCAATTGATATTAGTCAATAACGCTTTATTGACTAATATTATAACACACTTAATTATCGGTCGTCGCGCCGTCTTGAAAGCCCGAGTAATAAATCGAAATTTCATCTTCCAAGCTCGTGCAGTTTAAAGAGAGTCCGATATCCACTCCTCGCAAGGCGATGTCGACTAAAAATTCTTTTATAAGAATCTTTCCGTTTGGACTGACTTCTGGAAATAAGTGGTGTAAGAATGAGTCGATTGTTTCTGATTCGGTGTCGATAATACTTCGGATAACTTTTTCATAAGGAATCATTTCCATATTTTGGCTTTTCTCCGGAGTACTTTCCATTATAGAAATATATTTTAGTAGATTCGTGAACTAAATCAACTTTTTTGTTTAGGCGGCTTTTCTGGATTTTCGACTTTTTCTTGGTTTTAATTGGGCACTCATAGTCCTACTTCCCTGCACCCATTTTAAACAACCCTTCAAAGGATTATTAATATTGATAACAGCGAAATGTTTTTTTACTGGGAGTGTAAATATTGAACTTACTTTTTCTACGTCCCAGCCGACTACTGAGGCAATGTTATCGTCGGTCAGGACTTCTTCCAAATTGTTGATTATTCTTGAAACCGCCCGATCTGGATTGTTAATTGTATGAGTGATGATTCTTTTTTTGACTGCAGAAGTAAAAACTCCTTTATATTTATTAGCCAAAGCTTCGTCGAGATGATGGTTTTCTACCAAACTGTGAATGTAGTGTGGCTTAAAAAAATCTTGTATATACATGCTGTCTCTAGAAGAAATCAAATCGACGGCTTTTTTGCGGTCCTGTTCTTTTCTATGATCAAAAGAAGTTAAATTGTGACGA
>DAIDJA010000303.1 GCA_027451605.1 Acidimicrobiales bacterium | reverse complement strand
CACCTTCCCGGCTTGGTCCTTGGCACACCCTTATCGGTTCATCGCTCATAACGGAGAAATAAATACTCTTAGGGGTAATCGGAATTGGATGAAAGCCAGAGAGGCGTTACTGTCCGGCGATAAGTTTAAAGGAAAACTCGACAAGATCTTTCCAATCGTAACCGAGGGCGCCTCGGATTCGGCAAGTTTTGACGAAGTGCTTGAACTCTTATATATGGGAGGCAGAACACTTGCCCACAGCGTATTAATGATGATTCCTGAAGCTTGGGAAAATCACGAATTCATGTCAGATGAGAGGCGGGCATTTTATGAATTTCACGCAAGTTTAATGGAGGCATGGGATGGGCCAGCTTCGGTCACTTTTACGGACGGCATAAGGATAGGAGCGGTATTGGACCGTAACGGCCTTCGCCCTTCTCGCTTTTGGGTTACAGAAGATGATGAGGTTATTATGGCCTCCGAAGTCGGAGTGCTAGACGTTGATCCCAAGTCAATTGTGTCAAAGGGCAGACTTACTCCGGGAAAGATGTTTTTCGTAGATACTTCCCTTGGAACAATTGTTGAAGACAATGAAATAAAGGATCGGTTGGCAAAGGAGCAACCGTACAGATCATGGCTAAAATCAGGCTTAATCAGGATAGAAGATCTGCCGATCCGCAATTCGTTATTTGCCCAAAGAAGCAATCTGATAACTGAGCAGCGAGTATTTGGATACACCGAAGAAGAACTTAGGATAATTTTAAGTCCCATGGCAAAGACCGGCATCGAACCAATCGGATCCATGGGTTCAGATACTGCAATAGCCGCAATTTCGGATCGACCGAGGCTACTATTTGACTATTTCAGTCAACTATTCGCGCAAGTCACCAATCCTCCTTTGGACGCCATTCGTGAGGAGATGGTAACGTCAATGAGGACACTTGTCGGTCCCGAACATAACTTATTTGATCCCGGTGTCAATTCAACCACAAAGGTGGTTCTTCAACGCCCGGTGATAACCGAAGCTGAATTGACCAAATTAGCCTACATCAATGAAGATGAAACTCAGTCGACATTTAGGGCAGTAACAATCGACGGTGTATTCGAAGTCGGTCGAGACGATTCTCTTAAAAATGCACTGGTGAAGATATGTGAAAAGGTTGATAAAAGTATTGAAGATGACGCAAACATCATAATCCTGTCAAACCGGGTCTTTGACGAGCATTTGGCTCCGATTCCGTCGTTACTTTTAACGGGATCTGTACACAACCATCTGGTCAAAAACCGTACAAGGACAAAAGTGGGCCTGGTAGTCGAGGCCGGCGACGCCCGGGAAGTCCACCATATAGCCCTTTTGATAGGTTACGGCGCATCTGCGGTTTGTCCTTATTTGGCGATCCGCACAGTAAAGGAGCTTGTCAAGAATAATCAAATTCAACAGACCACAGAAAGACAGGCCGAAAAGAATTTAATCAAGTCGTACTCCAAGGGCGTGCTTAAGATTATGTCTAAGATGGGAATCTCGACGGTCAGTTCATACTGCGGTGCACAGATCTTTGAAGCATTAGGAATAGGGGAGGAGTTGATTGATTTTGCATTTTGCAATACGTCATCAAAACTTAAAGGCATCGGTTTTGAGGAATTGCAGAAGGACATACTGTTGAATCACGGTTACGGTTTTGAAAAACGCGAAGCAGAGTTAGCCCACCGTAATATCAAAATTGGTGGCGAATATCAGTGGAGACGTGAAGGGGAAGTGCATTTATTTAATCCCGAAACGGTATATAAGCTTCAGCATTCAGCCCGTTCAAAGAGATACGATATTTTTAAGGAGTATACAAAAGCGGTTGATGATCAGTCAGAAAAATTAGCTACGATTCGGGGACTGTTCAAATTTAAGGGCAAAAACAGTGGTCCCATTGACATAGACGAGGTGGAACCCGTCTCGGAAATAGTAAAAAGATTTTCGACGGGAGCCATGTCTTACGGTTCAATATCCAAAGAGGCACATGAGACTCTGGCAATTGCAATGAATAAGCTGAAGGCCAGGTCAAATACCGGAGAAGGTGGTGAGGATGCTGAAAGGTTTGTTCGAGATGCCAACGGAGATTCAAAGCGCAGTGCAATAAAGCAGGTCGCTTCGGGAAGATTCGGCGTTACTTCAGAATATTTGATAAATGCCGACGATATCCAAATCAAGATGGCACAAGGGGCAAAGCCCGGAGAAGGCGGACAGCTGCCGGGTCACAAAGTTTATCCGTGGATCGCAAAGACGAGAAAGTCAACACCCGGCGTAGGTCTGATATCACCGCCTCCGCACCACGATATTTATTCAATTGAGGACTTGGCACAATTAATTCACGATCTAAAAAACTCAAACCCCAAAGCGCGAATTCACGTTAAATTAGTATCCGAAGTGGGTGTCGGTACGGTCGCGGCAGGTGTGTCCAAAGCGCATGCTGACGTCGTGTTAATTTCAGGCCACGACGGAGGTACCGGAGCATCTCCTTTGACTTCACTTAAACACGCGGGCACTCCATGGGAGATTGGGTTGGCTGAAACTCAGCAAACCTTGGTAAGAAATGGTTTGCGTGATCGAATTGTGGTTCAGGTTGACGGGCAAATGAAAACCGGACGCGACGTTGTGGTTGCCGCTTTATTGGGAGCAGAAGAGTACGGTTTTGCCACAGCGCCTTTGGTTGTGTCGGGATGCGTGATGATGCGGGTTTGTCACCTGGATACCTGCCCGGTCGGAATTGCAACTCAAAACCCGGT
>DAIDJA010000302.1 GCA_027451605.1 Acidimicrobiales bacterium | reverse complement strand
TGGCTCTTGGAAAGCCGGTGATCGGAACCGGCTATTCGGGAAATATGGAGTTTATG
This sequence comes from Acidimicrobiales bacterium, assembly GCA_027451605.1. Classification (GTDB taxonomy): domain Bacteria; phylum Actinomycetota; class Acidimicrobiia; order Acidimicrobiales; family JABEUL01; genus JAJZNL01. Next base: position 2,707 of record DAIDJA010000302.1, on the reverse strand, counting down.
ACCGAAGAAAACAGCTTTATAGTCCCCTATGACAAATGCCGTATTCCGCCTCATACTCCGCCATACGTTGAAAATGGGCTTTGGGCAAATCCCGACCTTAAACTCGCCGCTCAATATATGAGACAGGTAGTTGAAGATCCAAAATTGGCCTTAACGAAAGCTCAGCTCGGTAAAGAAACCATACAAGCTAGTCATGGACCAGAATCTCGTAAAGATTTTATAATAAGACGACTGTCGCTGGGATAGTAGATCCTAATAAATGCTGCTTATGGACATTTCCGAATCTCCCATTTTGGAATTTACAAATGTTACCGAAGCTGCGACAGATAAGGTTTATTGCGAGCCAAACTTACGACTAGCAGCCAAACTTAACTTTAAGACGCTAGTATTACTTCATTGATTAGGCCCTTACGTCTAAGCCATTTCTGACTTAGAATCTATCAATTTGTAGGGTAATTTATGTACGGCTTTGAAGTTAGATTTATCCGTGGGATATGAAACCAAGATATTTGTTTGGTAACGTTAGCAATTGAAGAACCGGTCACCCAAAAGAAAGATTCCACATCAGCCGACCTAATTCTTTCAAATACAAATCTGACGTTTAATAGCCTAATTTTCCATGATCTCCGGCAGCCATTTACGATTTGGGTTAAGTAGGTCTAGTGCCGGTTAAATGAACCACATAACCGGTAATACAGTAACTGCTGTCAGAAACGAAACAAATAAAATATCTTCATACTTTTTTGAATGAATATTGTGTCTAGATTCGGTACCTATATTAAAACCGGATGCATCTTTAGTAGCCCCTAGTCGCCCTAATATACAGTACCGGAAACTGGCGGGGTTGTACCGTTGTCCAACGTTTCATTCAAGTTATCCACCGACCCGAAGAAAAAGCAATTTGCCAAGCCAGGGCGGTAGTAACAAAAATTGGAAAGATAAAAATCATAAAATATCGTAATTTTATTTTAGAGATCATCACATATACGGCCGGAACGCACATAGCAATGCGACCCGCAACGTCAGGTGATACCCCTCCGTACGGGGCAGACGTATATGCCACAAATATTATAAGTACCGCATAAATCGCCACCGGCATATACCTTCTGTCTTTAAAAGTTCTATATACGCAGTAAATAGCAGCTAGCGTGGCCAAAAAAGCCCCAAAATCATCAGTCAAGTAAAGGCTGTAAGCATTAAAGGCGTCAGCTTTACCGGGCCATACCAGCGTGTGATTAGCGATCCTAAATAACGATTCAAATTCAGCACCGAGCGGCCAAGTAGTCTTACGGTCCCAAAAGCTCTGCTCCGTGACAAACGCCAGCGGCTGACGATATTTTATCCACAAAAACAAAATATAGGCCACAAGCGAAGACCCGGCTATTGCCGGTACAATAAATACTTTATGCCAAGGCTCTTTCGCAACGAGTAGCCCAATAAAAATAGCGACTACTATAATAGCTCCTTCCGGTCTGGTCCCGACCGCTAGGAACCCGGTCACAGCCGTTAACCACCATTGTTTTTCCATGATGTATACGATTGTCCAAATCAGGCACGCCAAATAAAAAGATTCGGCATATCCCGCTGTGAAAAACACCGATTCTGGGAACCATAGGAGTGAAAGAGCAGCCACAATCGCGGATTTGTTGCTGCCGCCGAGTTTCTTTATCAAGTTGATAATACCATTTGTCGCAAATACCAAAGATATCCAGCTAATTATTAATGCGCTTAAATTATAATTGCGTGTTACAAATGTCACTAAATGTATAAAAATAGGATAGATTGGAAATAAAACTCGGGAATTTGCAATAGAGTAACCGTTCATGGCTACATAACGGTACCACGAGCCATCCCATGCGGTTAACCCATTTGAAAGCGTTTTCAACGGACCATACGGTCCGCTCTGTATCCAAAATACCGCAATAGAAGACGTTACGACACCGGCAACTATTCGAATAACCGAAAGGATACATGCTATTGCATAGTTCGGAAGAGATTTAGCTTTACCGCCAGTCATAAAGTTATTTAAACCAGCATCAAAATCTTGATTTGTATCTTTGGAAGACTGATCTGGGAGGATATCCATAACTTAACAATATCTGGAAATGTAAGAATCTGTGTGTAAACACTTTTAAAGTCATCTAACTTATATATAAATAATACAATAAAAAAACAGAATTGTATTACCTTAAATTCACGTCTGACCCCAATCTACCTAGGGTTGGCATTCCCCGATATACTGACTGATAATGAGCGAACAGTTGTTCTCGTGATAGACCAGTCCTATGAACTTGACTGAATGGGCACGCTCCCAAGGTGTGCACCCCCAAACTGCCTATCGATGGTTCTGCAATGGCACTCTCCTTGTGCCTGCCGTGAGAGTGAACAAGAGGACCGTTCTAATCTCTCAAGTTTCCCCACAGCCTGGAGGCGGTGGCATCTACGCTTCAGTCTCTTCTTATGACCTGAAGTCCGATCTTGACCGTCAGGTGGCGAGACTGAGCCAATGGGCTGTACAAGCAGGCCAGCCGGTAGTGCGCGTCGAGGCCGAAGTGGGCTCTGGCATGAATGGTTCCCGAGCCAAAGTTCGCAGACTGCTCAGCGATGCCAAGGTCACCGCCGTCGTTGTCGAACACCGGGATCGCCTGGGTCGTATGAATACCGAGCTCGTCGAGGCTGCCCTGTCGGCATCGGGAAGACGGCTGGT
>DAIDJA010000301.1 GCA_027451605.1 Acidimicrobiales bacterium | reverse complement strand
CCTAAAAGTTAAGGGGCCTAAAAGTTAAGGGGCCTAAAAGTTAAGGGGCCTAAAAGTCATGTGGTCTTATCTTCGAATGACCTAATTGTTCTCTGAAAGGCTTTAATCGATTCCATATTGTCCGTATATACCGTAGTCAAAATTTATTCTGAGGCTTGATTAGTCTAAATAAAGCTGTCGGGAGACAAAAGAAATCTAAGTTGATTATGCGAGCTGAGTTAACTTTTAATCCATGACAAATTAGCAACGATACGGATTGCAAACTTATTAAAATTTATCAAAATTGTTACTTTTGTAACACTAATCACGAAAGGAATAAAGTTAATGAGCGAAAGTTTTTTAACTGAAGTGGATCATATTGCCATTGCTGTAAATGACTTACCGGCGGCGATTAAATTCTATGAGGAAGTTTTTGCCAGCAGTGTAGTGCATCGTGAGCGAGTTGAATCAGATGGGGTTGAAGAGGCCTTAATAAAGGTTGCAGAATCATATATTCAGCTGTTAACACCAATCTCGGATACTTCTCCGGTAAAAAAATATCTTGAGACCAAAGGCGAAGGATTACATCACGTAGGCTATCGTGTGGATAGTTGTAAGACGGTTCTGGTCAGGTTAAAAGAATTGGGTTATAGAGTAATTGATTCGGAGCCTCGTCCGGGATCCAGAAATACAACCGTGGCTTTTGTCCATCCCAAGACCTCATTTGGAACTTTAATCGAACTCGTGCAAGAATAACGGTAATTTAGTCTTCATTGTCTAAATTAAACTAATTAGAGATTATTAAGGAGAAAAAATGTTAGATCAAAAGATTAAGGAACTGATCACAGAAGGAAAAAATTTTGCCTGCATAAGCACTATAGATTCAAAAGGCTACCCTCATTCTACAATAGTTTGGATCGGTTGTGAAGGCGACTTATTGGTCTATAACACAGAAGTACACCGCAAGCAGTTTAAAAACGTTGAAACAAACCCAAATGTTTCGGTGGCTATTTGGGATGCCCAAAATCCCTACAGATATGCCGAAGTGGTGGGTAAGGTCGTTAAAACCGAAACCGGTGAAGTTGCCAGAAAGCACATTGACGAGCTTTCAAATCATTATACGGGGGCAAACTACGGAATGGAGATTGCGTCCGAGCGGGTAAAGTTGTATGTGGAAGTTATCAAGCAAAGGATTCAGGGATAGTTCCGCAGTTATTGGACTCAAATAAATTAATCTCAAGGCGAAAGTAATTATATGGCAGAGCATACCATTCAGGAAAAGATAGAAGACTTACAAAAGAAGAAACAAGAAGCTCTTCATGCGGGTTCAAAGCGTTCCGTGGACAGACAGCATGCTCAAGGTAAGATGACCGCGAGGGAAAGAATCGACTATCTCTTGGATGAAGGTTCGTTTCAGGAGCTGGATATGTTGGCGCGCCACAGAGCTCACGGGATGGGGATTGAAAAGACCAGGCCGTATACCGACGGTGTAATTACGGGTTTCGGAACAGTAGACGGAAGAAAAATCTGTGTATTCAGTCAAGATTTTACTGTGTTCGGCGGAGCCTTGGGTGAAGTATTTGCCGAAAAGATCCATAAAATTATGGATTTGGCAACCTCGATGGGAGTTCCCATGATAGGCCTAAATGACGGTGCGGGAGCGAGGATTCAAGAAGGTGTAGTATCTCTGGCTTCATACGGCAAAATTTTCCACAGAAACGTTAAAAGCTCCGGGGTAATCCCGCAAATCAGCGTAATACTTGGACCATGTGCAGGCGGCGCAGTATATTCACCCGCAATGACTGACTTTATTTTTATGGTTCATGAGACTTCGCACATGTTTATCACCGGTCCCGATGTAGTAAAGACCGTAACCGGCGAAGAAGTTACTTTAGAGGAGCTGGGCGGTGCAATGTCACATGCCACAAAGTCCGGAGTCGCGACATTCGTTAGTGCCGATGAAAAGGCCTGTTTGGATGAGGTAAAATATTTGCTTTCATTCCTTCCGACTAATAATCTTGAAGAACCCCCCATCATAGAGGGCGGAGATGATCCTGATAGGCTTTGTCCGGAGTTGGTGGAGATTATTCCAAACTCGTCGAACATCCCGTATGATATGAAAAAGGTAGTTACTTCGGTCGTAGACGACGGCGAGCTCATGGAGTATTTTCCCAACTGGGGGACAAGCCTAATATGCGGGTTTGCCAGACTAAACGGCAGGGCGGTAGGTATAGTCGGAAATCAACCTCAAGTTTTAGCCGGAGTGTTAAATATCGAATCTTCGGAAAAGGGCGCAAGATTTGTAAGGACCTGTGATTCTTTTAACATTCCCCTTATAACTTTTGTTGACGTACCCGGATTTATGCCCGGTACCGATCAGGAGTACGGAGGAATTATTCGCCACGGCGCAAAGTTACTCTACTCTTACTGCGAAGCAACCGTGCCGAGAATTCAGGTTATAACGAGGAAAGCCTATGGTGGAGCTTACGTAGTAATGGATTCCAAATCAATAGGGTCTGATCTCGCATTTGCTTGGCCAAGTGCAGAATTAGCGGTAATGGGTCCTCAGGGTGCCGTAGAGATAGTACACCGACGCGAACTTTCTGAGGCGGCTGATCCGGTTGAGATGCGCGCCAAGCTGGTAGACGATTATACCGAGAAATTTTCCAACCCGTATCTGGCTGCCGAAAGGGGATTTATTGACGATGTTATTGATCCTGCCGATACAAGAAAGGTACTTATTAAGTCCTTGGAAATGATATCGACAAAAAGAGAAGAGTTACCC
>DAIDJA010000300.1 GCA_027451605.1 Acidimicrobiales bacterium | reverse complement strand
CAGACAGTAGTTAACCTGAATTTCGGCAACATCTATCAGAGAAAAATTGCCGACAGGCCCGTTGGGACCATTTAGCATAAAAAGATTTGGAAACTTCGGCACCATTATAGACATGTAGGCATAGGGTCGCGGATTCCATAGGTCATCAAGTGCTGTCCCTCCGTCTCCATAAACATCCATCGGTCGCAAAAAAGCGTCTACCTTGAAGCCTGTAGCCAATACCAAAGTATCCAGCTGAATTGATTCTCCTGTATCTAAGATAACTGAACTGTCCGAAATTTTTGAGATTCCGTCAGTTATCAAATGAGCATTAATTTTAGAGATCGCTTGATAAAAATTAGGAGAAACTATTAAACGCTTACATGCGGCTTTATAGTCAGGTCGCAATTTTTCCCTCAACTCAGGATCGGGCACATTAAATTCCAAATTATATATACAGCTGTCCTGTAGCATCTTTGCAGCCGGCGAATCGGCGTCTACCACTGCATCGGCAAAGTAAGCGGTAAAAGTATCCGAAATCTCATTTCTCATTTTCTGAAGTTCTTCAGGATTAGACTTTAACTTTTCTGCGGTGGCTGCATCAACTTCATCATTGGGCATCCCCAAGACCCATTGCGGAGTCCTCTGAAACAGATATAACTGATCTACCACGTCAACGGATGAAGCTACAATCTGAACCGCCGATGAGCCGGTTCCAACAATACCCACTCTTTTACCCTTTAACGAGTAACCATCGGGCCATCTGGCAGTATGGAACATATCACCCTTAAAATCTCCGATACCATCTATCTCAGGATATTTCGGATGGTGCAAAACTCCCGTGGCCGCAATAACATAATTAACAACTGCAGACTTCCCACTGTCTGTTGAAATATGCCACAATCCATCTTTGAAACGCATTTGTGTTACTTGGCAACCAAAATTTATCTTTTCGTAAATACCGTATTTAATGGCGACGCCTTTGAAATAATTAAATATTTCACTTCCGCTCGAAAAGACATGGCTCCAATCCGGTTTTTGTTCAAAGGAATAGCAGTACAAGTGTGACGGAACATCACAAGCAACTCCCGGATAACGATTCTCTCTCCAGGTTCCGCCAACTTCATCGGCCTTTTCAAAAATTGCGATGTCGCTGAACCCGGCTTCGATTAATTTTATGGCCGATAAAATACCTGCCATTCCGGCACCGACAATTGCAAAACTCTTATTACTTCGGGTACCGTTTAAGCTATCCAAACTGCCTGAACTTTGTGAAGCGGTCATAATCTGCACCTCTCACTTTCAATAACTCTTAACTATTAGTTAATGATAATAAATGATGAAAACTAATTCAAATCCGAAAACAAAGATTTTAATAAAATATTAAACTTAGAATTAAAAATGGCTATAGTGCAGGTGGAATTTGACTCTATTTAAGCTAAGCGTTATCGGATTTTGCCTTTAGATCCGTTTCGATCGACTTTGCATCCGAAATTATCTTGACCAAGATATCATCTTGGCTCTTTAAATGCTCCTGCAGCTGCTGACATTCATGGAGAATGGATTCAGCGTCTTGATATGTTAGTATCGCCCTTTTATCGGCGGCCTTACCCTGAATATTTTGACCAACAATTATGATCGGCAACAGCACAAGCTGCAAGAAGGTCTGTGCAATCCAACTAATAATCACAATAGCACTTTTAGAGGCTATTGCCGCCGGTAAAGACACTAACGTTAATAGAAAAAATATATATCCGGCCCACATGGTGCCTACAATTTTGGTAATAAATGCACCGATTTTACCGTTTAGGCCAATTCTTTCGTCAGCGACGGTCGGCGGAGCCTCCATCTTTCGTTGCTCTATGTGCGGATGCGGAATGTAATTAAATATCTCCATACCGTAACTGTAGCAAACCAATGAAACGCGGTAAAGTCTTGATTAAATAAAATTTACCTTTATTTTATTGGCTAAATAAAGCAAAAATATGAGACAGACAGCCGGATCAAATCCAAAAACTAGAGCCACTAAAACTTTGAAATCTTCACAGGCTTGAATTAGTTCCGCCATTTATTGCGAAGCTCTCTAAAGCTTATCCCACTCTTATAAACTTCGTCCATAATCATTAGGAAGGTCTGCTCGCGTTCAGTGGTGGGAGTGAACTTACCACTTGTAATATATTTTGTGACAAACAGAATATAGATGCTTTCAAAAATGGGCATCGCCTTTACGGTAGTAACAATCTGCTTAATCATATGAACTGCCCTTGTCCCACCTGGAACACCTCAGTAACTCACAAAAGCTACCGGTTTATAATACCACTATTGATAAAGAAAATCGATGGCATTTTCCAAAACAGCCGAATAGCTAAAAATATATATCTAATGTTGCATAACATTTCTGAAATAATTCATGGATTCAAGTTGCCGAAAGTTATCGAAAAAGTTGTTATAAATGATTGGACTGGGTAGTACTGGAATAGCAAAGGCAGAGCAAACAACATTAATTTATGCAACGCCTTGAGAGTTATTTCGTGGCCGACATAGGCCAAATATTGGTTGTTCTAAATAAAACCGATTAATCGCAATGATAAACTTCATATCATGGTTAGAAAGCTTGTAGTATTGCTTGGTTTTGTTTTGGTTTTGTTGCTCGGTTCATCCAATATTTTTTTTAATACTCAAAAGTCATCCTTTTCGTCAGCAATAAGCACAAAGACGCCTAAGCATCAAACGCACTTTCATTATAAACCAAAGGCAGATCTTATCAAACATGTTCTTCCGGTTACTACAATGGCAGGGACTACCCTTGGCACAACATCGACTACTATTCCCT
>DAIDJA010000299.1 GCA_027451605.1 Acidimicrobiales bacterium | reverse complement strand
AGAAATAATGCTAATTCATTAGGTGAGTGCATCGATGATTTGTTGCTATGTATTGATATTCCAGTTATTAAACCCATAGAACCTTTTGAGTATGTGGATTTAGTTGGATATCATTTGGTTGAAACAATTAATTTAATAAAATCTACCTCTGAAGTACCTTTGATCGGTTTTATTGGGGCGCCTTTTACCCTTTCGTGTTATTTATTGGACGGTCGACCCACTAAGAACTGGACCAAAACTCAAACGATGATTTTGGAGAATCCGTATCTTATGAAATCACTTTTTGACAGACTCGCGAGTCTTGTTATTAAATCGATAGAAGTTCAAGTCAAAGCCGGAGTCGATGCGATTCAAATATTTGACTCCTGGGCGGGTATAATAAATCCGAGGGTATTTACCGAGTTCCTCAAAGCCCCACTGGAGCAAATAATTTCTTTTGCGACGAATAAAAACATTCCTATAACTTATTTCGGACTAAAAAATTTCTCGCAGATGTCAATTATCTCAAAGCTCAAACCATCAGTGGTGGGCATTGATTCGACGATGGATATTTCTCAGGCGAGGGACGTCTTGGATTCTTCAATCACGATACAGGGAAATTTGAACCCGGTAAGTTGTTTGGCTGAATTTTCAAGTCTCAAAGGAGAGCTCGAGGAAGTGATAACACAGGGGCTGAAGTCAAAGCGAGAGCTGCCTGCGACAGGTGACAAAGGGTTATCCAGCGGATATATATTTAATTTAGGCCACGGGGTTCTTCCTGAAACCGACCCGGATACATTAACTGGAATAGTAAAATTTATTCACGACTTTAAATTTTAAAATACCAATTGACTTCATCTGGATATCCGACGTGCCATCCACAAAAGCTAAAGACAGTTCCTTAAATTGATATCGTTATACTTGCAACAAAAGAGGTTAATAGTCAGTGAATATTAATCCTAACGGTACGACGGGTTTAATCATAATGGCCCATGGATCTCCAAAATCAGAAGATGAATTTGAGGATTTTCTAACTTCAATCAGAAGGGGGAGAAGACCCGAAGAGGATCTGATTGCTGAAGTTAAGAGGCGATATAAATTGATCGGGGGCCTTTCGCCCTTAATCGCAAACACTCAGAATTTTTTTAAGTCATTGGAAAGATCCATATCAGAAGCCACAGACTTAAATGGCTCCGGAAATAAAGTTATACTTAAACTTGGTTATAAGCATGTAGAACCCAGAATTTCTTCAGCCGTAAAATCTCTTGTCGATGAAAACGTATATAGGATTTTCGGTCTCATTGCATCAACTTATTATTCAAAAGTTAATATCGAAGACTACAATACTTCGGTTTTAAAGGCATTGGAAGAAATCAGTAGGAATGATATAGTCTATAAAAGCCTCCCAGCGCTGAGCTCGATATGCGCTTTGACGGAACTTTTTTCTAAACGTCTCAGATTTGCGCTGGATAAATATCCTAATGCGATGGTTATATTTTCGGCTCACTCATTACCGATTGTAGCACTTGGAGATGACATTACATATCAAAATCAACACGAAACTTTGGCAAAGGATATCGCCGACAAGTGCGGTTTGACGCGATACATCGTGGCCTATCAAAGCGGCACATTGGGTGCCGGAAGGTGGCTTGGTCCGGATATCAACGAAGTAATTACTTCCGGGCTTATCGGAGATGCCAAAGAGATTATTGCCGCCCCAATCGGTTTCGTATCAGAGCATGCAGAGATTCTTTATGATTTAGACATTGAACTTAAAGCAACCTGCGACTCGCACAGGATAAAATATTCCAGAATCGAGATGCCAAATGACAGTCAAGATTTTATTGACCTTATCTCGGGTTCAATACTTCAATTCATAAATCAAAATGATAACTAATAGATATGCCGTCATCGGAGCCGGAATTACCGGGTTAACCGGCGCCCACGTTTTATTGGCACTTGATCCTGACTGCAAGGTTACAATTTTTGAGAAGAATTTACCCGGAGGAAATCTTCAGACCTTAAACGTCGGCGGTATAACGGTTGACGCGGGCCCGGATAATTTCATCACAAAAAAGACCCATGCATACGACTTAGCGGTAGAACTTGGCTTAAAAGACAGACTGACAATACCGACTATGGGAACGGTAGAAATTTTCAACGGAAAAGACTTAAAACTATTTCCGGCAAAAACATATATGGGAATTCCAACCGACGCAAATGAGCTAAAACATTCCGGGATAGTTTCCGAAGGATCGATTAAAAAGCTCCAAAAGGAAAAGAAGTTTGAGCGCCATCAAAACGGTGACGTGACCTTGGGAGAGCTTTTAGTTCCCCGTTACGGCAGCGAGACCGTTGATCTCCTGATCGAACCCATAATGGCGGGCATACATGCGGGAACAGTAGATTCACTGGGCGTAGCTGCCACTACGCCTGAACTTTTGGCGGCTGCCGTGGCCCACGGATCACTTACCGAGACCCTAAGAAAAATTATTTCAACCAATCAAAGTCCTTCGATGTCTTCAGAAACGGAGAAACTTCCCCCGTTTCTCGGGATTTCAGGCGGGATGAACTCACTGACGGGTAAGCTACTTGATTCGATAGTACAAAGTGAAAACGTTAAGATCTTAGTGGGAAATCAGATACGTCAAGTTCTCGTCGACTCCGAATCTTTAACCAATAAAATAACCCTAATCGATGATTCCGAAAAATCATATGAATTTGACGGAGTCATAGTGGCGACCGACGGGACAACCGCAAAGGATATTTTTTCCTCAATCGACAAAACTATAGCCGATGATCTTTCCGGCATACAAATAGCAAATGTGGCAATGGTATTTTTCGCTTT
>DAIDJA010000298.1 GCA_027451605.1 Acidimicrobiales bacterium | reverse complement strand
TGTTTTTTTAAAGTATGAGGGTCTAAACCCCACCGGTTCATTTAAGGACCGTGGAATGACAATGGCTATAAGTAAAGCCAAGAGTTCCGGTGTGGAAGCCGTAGTATGTGCTTCAACCGGAAATACTTCAGCAGCTGCGGCTGCATATGCCGCCAGAGCGGACATGACATGCGTTGTATTGATTCCGGATGGATATATTGCATTAGGTAAGTTAGCGCAGGCATTGATTCACGGTGCCACGGTTCTCCAGATACAGGGAAATTTTGACGAGGCTCTTGATATAGTACGCACCTTACCGGATCATGCTCCCGTGGAGATCGTTAATTCAGTCAATCCGTCCCGCATTGAAGGTCAGAAGACCGGTGCTTTTGAAATTGCAGATGTCCTTGGAGACAGTCCGGATTATCATTTTATTCCTGTCGGCAATGCAGGCAATATTACGGCTTACTGGAAGGGTTATCTCCAGTATAAATCATTAAATAAAACCACCAGACTTCCCAAAATGATGGGATTCCAGGCAGCTGGTTCGGCACCGATAGTAGACGGCCATCCGATAGAAAATCCCGAAACTGTTGCTACCGCAATTAGAATCGGGAATCCCGCTTCGTGGTACGGGGCAACGAGTGCCGCAAGTGAATCAGGGGGTTTGATTTCAAAAGTAACCGATGAGCAAATTCTGGAAGCTTATAAGTTTTTGGCAAGACAGGAGTCAATTTTTTGTGAACCTGCTTCGGCTGCATCCGTCGCCGGTCTAATTGCAACGGATGTCATTAAAGATTCAGTAATTGTTTGTGTATTGACCGGCCACGGGTTAAAGGATCCCGATATTGCAATTTCACAAATTAGTGTGCCCGTAAGAGTCGAGCCGAATTTAAGGGACGTGCTTAAAGCGATGAAGGTTAATGTCGATTGAAGTTCAACTTAAATTTTGTTAATATCCGATATTTTGTTGCAATGGTTATAAATTTAAGTTAAGATGTAGTTAGATTATTTTTGTATTTCTTTTTGTTACATACTCCGCACGAATTTATCGGCACAAAATTATCGTTTTAAAAATAAGTTTTCTGTTTATTTTTACCCATCCGAATTTGTTGAAAATACTTTCAAATAAAAATTGAAAGTCAACGAACATAAATTTAACGGAATTTTTAAAATTAAAAGATGCGGTAAACAAAAAGTAAAAATTTCCCTCAATTTATACACCTTAACTTTATACACCTTAACTTTATACAAAGAAAAGAGGAATTTGTGAGTCAAGATCTTCAACTTGATCGTGCAATTTTGGAAACAAAAGAAAGAGCGGAACTTCATGCTATCGCAGATGCTCTTCAGATAAAGGCCGGTTCGCGAGCCAAAAAGTCAGACATTATTGACTTAATCTTACAATCAGCTTTGGGCGGAGGAGATCGAGTCGACAGTGTGTCACCGGTATCAAACGGTAACTCAAATGGCCTAAATCACGCTTTACACGAACCAACCAAATACGAAGCAATGGAGACATCTAATGAGACTCCGAAAGCTGCAGGTATACGTCCTCCTCGGGTAAATCTAACGCTTATCAAGGAGGCCGAATTAGAAAAAGGGATAGCTGAAGCAGATGAATTGACTTTTGACTCGGATTCCAACTCAAAAAACGATCCAGTTGAAGTTAAGTTAAATCAAGTCAATACGGACGCTAATTCCACGGGTGAATCTGAGACTATTAAAAATGCATCTAAATCAGATAATACAGGTAGCGACAACCGGGATTCACTACGTCAAGATAAGTCGGAAAATATTAAAGTGGAATCGCAGCAAAAATCAGAACTAATTTCGTCGAATACTGACACAAGAAGAGAAGGTGCAGTGAGTAACGTTTCCAAGTCCGAATCTCAAACTCAGCAGCGTTCCCCACGGGCAAATGATCCATCGAGTTCATCTTCCAAGAGGAACAGACGAAGACGGAGCGGCGGTAAGCAGCCCGAGAAGTCTCGTAGCGATCAGGTGGAACAAACTTTTGACGGCGAACCAGTCTACGTTGAAGGGCTATTGGATCTTAAAGAGGAGGGATATGGGTTTTTGAGAACAAACGGATATCTTCCTTCAAATAAAGATGTCTATGTTTCTCTAAGTCAGGTGAGGAAATTTGCTTTGCGCAGAGGGGACTTGATCGTTGGCGGATCTAGGCCCCCGGCATCTAACGAAAAATACCCAGCCCTTTTAAAGATTGATTCGATTAACGGAATAGGTATTGAAGAGGCAAAGCTTAGGCCTAAATTTGAAGACTTGACGCCGCTATTTCCAGATTCAAAATTGATATTAGAGCTACCGATGGATCCTTCCAATTTAACGGCACGAATAGTTGACCTATTAAGTCCGATAGGCAAGGGTCAACGAGGGCTGATTGTATCACCGCCAAAGGCGGGAAAAACTACCATTATGAAGCAAATCGCCCGTTCGATCGAAGCAAATAATCCGGATGTCAAACTGATGGTGCTATTAGTGGACGAGAGGCCCGAAGAGGTAACTGATATGAGAAGAACCGTCAAGGGTGACGTCGTAGCATCCACATTCGATCGACCGCACGAAGAACATACTATTGTTTCGGAACTTACGATCGAACGAGCAAAGCGTCTTGTCGAATTAGGTCAGGACGTTGTGATTATTCTTGACGGAATTACGCGTTTAGCCAGGGCGTATAATTTAGCGCAACCCGCCTCCGGCAAGGTTATGTCAGGTGGTGTCGATTCTGGGGCATTGTACCCGCCAAAGAAATTTTTTGGTGCTGCCCGAAATACGGAAGAGGGTGGGTCTTTAACGATTCTTGCCACCGCTTTGGTCGAAACGGGATCTAAGATGG
>DAIDJA010000297.1 GCA_027451605.1 Acidimicrobiales bacterium | reverse complement strand
CTCCGAGCGATGCGCTGTAGATGTCGGACTGATGCCATAAAGTACCTTTAGGCATACCGGTAGTACCTCCGGTATAAAGAATATATAGATCTTCTCCCGACGGTATTCCGGTCTTTTCGGCAAGTTCTTCGGCGGACATTGGCTCAGTGTCGCTCATAATCTGATCATAGTCAAAGGCGTCTTTAAGTAATGGAATGCCCGAGCCGTCGTTTACCTGAATCAGGATTGGCTTTATTTTCACCCTATTTAAAATATTTGCAAGTCTCGATCCAAAGACTGAGTGATATACAATTACTTTGGGTGCTCCGTCATTAAATAGGTATAAAAGCTCTTCTTCTACATATCTGTAGTTAACGTTAAATGGAACGGCTCTGGCTGCATAAGCTCCAAATGTTACTTCTAAATATTCGTTGCAGTTCATAAGATAAATTGCAACATGATCCTGCCCGGACTCCCAATTTTGAAGTTCTGACCTATCTATGGGAACTTTGATACCGTGTTGAATCAAGAATGTAGCAAGTTTACGAGATCTCTCATTTAGCAGTTCGTATGTTATGAATTGATCGCCCCGGCAAATTGCTACCCTTTCGGGAACAGATTTAGAAACCGTATCAAATAAAAGCCAATGGTTGAAAGACATATTTATGAAGTTTAACAAATTTGTTTTGAAATTTGAAATTTGTAACCGATTTCCCCTAAAGTCTATGAATATCCAGTCGGAGTATATTACTCATTGATATCTTAATAAATTTAAATCGGAGAAAAATATGACAGTCAGAACATTTGTTGTCGGAGTAGGAATGACCAAATTTGAAAAGCCGGGCTCTAAGGAATGGGATTATCCGGATATGGCCAAAGAGGCCGGTACGAAGGCATTAACTGACGCCGGTATTGAGTACTCAGATATTCAGGCAGCCTTTATCGGGTACTGTTACGGTGATTCAACTGCCGGGCAGCGAGCGCTTTATGAGTTGGGACTTACGGGCATCCCAGCGGTAAATGTTAATAATAACTGTTCAACGGGATCTTCGGCACTTTATTTAGGCCGTAAATTCATTCAGGGAGGACTGGCTGAATGCGTTCTTGCCCTTGGCTTTGAAAGAATGGAAAAGGGGTCCCTTGGACTCAAATATACCGATCGAACATTTCCAATGGACAAACACTTTACGGATATGAACAATCGAAGAGGAGTAACTGCCGCACCGCCGGCAGCACAAATATTCGGTAATGCCGGGCGAGAATATATGGAAAAATACGGTGTTACCAAGGAGTCATTTGCCAAGATAGGTGAAAAGAATCACAGACATTCCGTTAATAATCCGTACTCTCAGTTTCGAGATGAATATAGTCTGGACGAAATTTTAAGCGCTCCGATGATTCATGATCCGCTGACCAAATTACAGTGCTGCCCAACGTCAGACGGTGGAGCTGCCGTTATAATTGCATCCGAGAGATTTGTAAAAGAACACAATCTGGAATCCACAGCCATTGAGATAACTGCGCAGGCAATGGCAACTGATTTTGAGTCGACATTTTCCGGAAGTGACATGAAGTTGGTAGGATTTGATATGACAAGGTCTGCCGCTGACCATGTGTACGAAGAATCGGGTAGGGGCCCCAAAGACGTAGACGTAATTGAACTCCATGATTGCTTTAGTGCCAATGAGTTGATTACCTATGATGCTCTTAGGCTGTGTGATGAAGGCGGTGCCGGTGAGTTAATCAACTCCGGGGCTGTCACCTACGGCGGCCAAGTTGTTGTGAATCCTTCGGGCGGGCTAATCTCAAAAGGACATCCCTTGGGAGCCACTGGTCTGGCTCAATGCAGTGAACTGGTGTGGCAGCTGCGGGGAGCTGCTGATAAGCGACAGGTGAGCGGCGCAAAAATCGGACTTCAACATAACTTAGGCCTCGGGGGAGCTGCGGTTGTGACCATGTATGAGAAAGGAACAATATAAAGATGGTAGGTTTGGATAACAGGGTAATTATTGTAACCGGGGGCGGCCGCGGAATCGGTCGTGAACACGCTTTATATCTTGCAAGGCACGGTGCTTTGGTGGTGGTAAATGACTTGGGAGGATCGACCGACGGGTCGGGAGCCGACACATCCGCAGCTCAAGAGGTCGTCAATGAAATTGTGCAAGCGGGAGGAACCGCGGTAGCCAATACCGATAGCGTAACGGATTTTGAAGGCGCAAAATCTATAGTTCAAACGGCACTTGATGCCTTTGGAGATCTACATGCAGTGGTAAATAATGCCGGAATATTGCGGGATCATATGTTGGTTTCAATGACCGAAGATGATTTTGACTTGGTGGTCGCCGTCCACTTAAAGGGGACTTTTGCGGTGAGCAAGTTTGCCGCCGAATACTGGAGAGATCAGCATAAATCCGGGAATAATACAGATCGCGCAATTGTGAATACCTCATCCGCGGCTGGGCTACACGGCAATGTAGGTCAAACAAACTATTCTGCAGCTAAAGCAGGTATTGCCGCTATGACCATTGTTCACAATCAGGAGCTCTCACGCTATAACGTCAGAGTCAACTGCATAGCTCCGATCGCAAGAACCAGAATGACACTTCAGACTCCGGGGCTGTCTGATGTAATGGAAAAGTCCGTCTTTGATCCGGGTAATATTTCGCCTTTGGTATCCTATCTTTCCGCGGACGGCTGCGAATTTAACGGGCAGGTATTTTCGGTATACGGAGGGTCAGTGGGGATTTATCAGGGTTGGTCTATTGCCCAAGAATGCGTTGTCGACAAAGAATGGCCTCTGGAGAGTTTTGCCGAAGCAGTGGAATCCTTACCGCGTTCAGTGAAGGTAAATTCGCAAATGGATGCCATCATAAAAGCAGCAAGCAGAT
>DAIDJA010000296.1:2623-2884 GCA_027451605.1 Acidimicrobiales bacterium | reverse complement strand
GGCGCATATTTAGGAGCAATTTCACCCGTTGAAAGTGCGGCATGGCCCCCCTGTGAGTCACCAACCACCACCCATGTTTTACCGGCATGTGCATCAGGAATCTCTTGTACCGCCCTTACTATATCTATTGTTGAGTTTGCCTCAATAGTTCTGTTCAGATATGGGTGAATCTGCCCATCGATTCCCAACCCCAAATAGTCGGTAGCTGCATATACCGCCTTAATTCCTAAATTCGGTGCAATACCCCCCAACCCCATTCTG
>DAIDJA010000296.1:0-2613 GCA_027451605.1 Acidimicrobiales bacterium | reverse complement strand
GGGGCACAACTTTGACTCATACCAATAGTACCGTGGTCCCAAGATATTACCGGCCATGTTCCGGATTTGGGAGCTACCGTCGGATAAGTGACCAGTCCCGTTACAAGGGCATCGTGTCCGGTTGAATTCGTCGAATGATACATAACTCGCAAAGTGGTATACCCTCCTGAACTACCGACCGTCTGCAGTCTCACAAGGGTCCCGGGCGGTTCATATGGAAAGGTCTTCGGTACTGAGTAAAAGGAGTTACCTCCGGGATAATTTGAAAGATTGGTTCCGCCCACTCCGTTACCGGGAGTTACGGGTAACTTTGCGGTACCACTCGTACATCCCCCTAAGACAGTTCCGGCACAAACCAGCATAACTAAAATCGGGAAGTAAGTTAACTTAAATCTCTTGATTATAAATCGCAGCCGCGATTCAGCTAAAGTCTTCATAAATAGAATCTTCTCTCTCGTGAGACGAGGTACCAATCAAATAAAGTTTTGATTATGCGGCTTCGCATTCTAAACCGAATCATAGGTATTATTGTCGCCAATATACCCAAATATCCAGCCAAAATTTGATACCCTTCTGCAACGGTTAATTTAACTCTACAGTTTAAATCATCTGAAAATATTTGCCAAATCCGGTGTCCGGTGATTAATTTGTTTTATGAGATAAATCGACCAAACATTCCCATTTCCCCCCCCGGAATTCTAAGCTAAATCATGCCTTAGGCCATTGGCCAATTCAGGATACGGCCGTCGTCTCTATCTTAGCCGACTTGGGTATTACCCCCCTGAGACCGGAGGAAGAATCTCAATCTCGTCATCAGCTGATATCTCATCGCCACTAAATTCATCTCCATTTTTCCAAAAAGCGCAATACTTAAAGAGCTCTTCAACCTCTTGTCCGTATTTTTGTTCTATCAGCATCTTGAGCTCTTTGAAACTGGTTACTTCAAAACTCTCCGCGTTACAATTGGTTATATTTTTCAATGGTCCGAAATATATTACCGATGCCATCATCAACCTCCAACCTTATAAATCGGTTTATTCGGAACAGCATAACCGACAGTATCAGTCCCGTGCCCAAAGCGTTTTCTAAAGATTTCAGTTCTTACCGCAGTCTCAATTTCTCTTTCATTCGCCCCCTCATCAAGCAGTTGAGACAATGGGCTTTCGGTTGTGGAAAACAGACAATTCCTTAAGAATCCGTCGGCTGTCAACCTTAGCCTATTGCAATCACCGCAAAATGATTCGCTCATGGACGAAATTATTCCAAAGGTAAACGGAATTTCAGTCCCCGTATAAGTTACCGCGGGACTATTGACTCGTTTGTTTTCAACAAAATCCCATTTCGAAGATATGATCGTTAAGATTTCATTCTTTGTCAAAACATTTTCATCGCGATACAGATCCGTCGCTCCAACCGGCATCAATTCAATAAATCTAACGGCTACATCATATTGAATAGAAAATTCAATGAAATTCAGGATTTCGTCGTCATTGAAGCCCTTAAGTGCAACCACATTAACTTTAGTGTCGGCAAACCCTAAAATTTTAAGTTCTTCAAGTCCGCGCAAAACGGTTTCCAAATCCCCTCTTCGTCTAATTTTTGCGAATTTTAACGGATCCAGTGAATCTATGGAGAGATTGACACGTTTCAGCCCGGCGGCATATAAACTTTTGGCGTATTTTTGCAACAACATACCGTTTGTAGTCAAGGCAATATCTTCGAAGCCGATCGTTGAAATTGCTTTAACTATTTCGACAATCTCTTTTCTGATTAGTGGCTCTCCCCCCGTTAATCTAATAGATTTAATGCCTAATTTCTTAAATACTCGGAGTAATTCACTTAGCTGAGAGACCGAAAGGTATTTGCTTTTTTTCAGAAAATCGACGTTATCTTCGTCCATGCAATAGATACACCGCAAGTTACAGGATTCCGTGACGGAAAGCCTAAGATCGTTATGTATACGACCATACCCGTCGACCAAGGGTCCGACGTTGGGCATTTCCGCACTACTTTCGATACCTTCAGCTCTGTTTCCGTATTTAGCTATTGATACAAAAGTTTTTATGGATAGATCTTACCAAAAAACTCCCCAACCACTACATTTTGTAATGTTATCAATATGCAATATCGATTGTTTTTGATTTAACCTTGCACACCTATTCGATTTGAAAACCCGAATTCAGCATCTTAAATTAACTTCAAATTCGCTTTAAGGTCCGACCTGACAAATACTGTAAGGTTTTGAAAAAATATCCCTTGCCACTGAAATAACATCATCCAAAGTAACATCCAAGAGCCGTTGAAGCTGTTCTTCAATCGAATAGACTCGATCGTGGGTCGATACCATTGAAGATACTCTTGACATCCTGGATGATGATGTCTCAAATGACATCGCCACTTCAGCCTTTATGGACCTCTTTGCCAATTCAAGTTCCTTTTCCGTGATGCCGTCTTGCAGAAGTTTATCTACTTCATTTTGCACAACCTTTAACACCGTATCCACATTCTGCGGACCTGTTGCAAAAGAAACTACGGACAAACCACAATCCGCATTCCCCATCCAACCTGAATCAATCGAATACACCAATCCAAGCTTTTCTCTGACTTCCTGAA
>DAIDJA010000295.1 GCA_027451605.1 Acidimicrobiales bacterium | reverse complement strand
AAGCTAATCGGGAGCAACGAGGGTTTTTTACTTGAATCGGTAGACCATAGTGGGAGTTATTCTAGATACTCGATTTTGGGCTTTAGGGCCGCAGATAAGATAGTTTTAAGAGACCATAAATTAACAACTGCTTCGGGCGTATTGTCCGATAAATTTAATGTAAATAATCAAATCTTGAGTTTTTTGGAATGCATTCTCAATGAATTTAAAATAGATTCAGAAGATTCGGATCTGCCGATATCGTCGGGCGTGGTAGGGTACTTGGGCTATGACATTATTCGAGAAGTTGAGCGACTTCCTGATGTGCCGATTGATGATCAACATCTCCCTGACGCAGCTTTATTCTTAATGGGCACTGCGGTCATTTTTGATCACTTTCAACAAAAATTAATTTTGATCAAAAATCTATACCCCGGAGTCAATAAAGATATTAGTTCGTTAGTTGAGCTCTATAAGTCTGCGGTAAAAGAATTAACTGATTTGGTTAAAGAAATTGAAGTTGCACAGATTCCGGAGGTTGAATCGGCGCTTACTGAAACTGCGGAATTGGAAGTAGTAAGAAGCTTTAGTGACGATGAATATAAACTAGCCGTAGATGCGGCGAAAGAATACATATTGGCCGGCGATACTTTTCAAATAGTGCTTTCGCAACGCTTCGACTTCAAAATTGAATGTGATCCTTTTGAAATCTATAGAGTATTGAGGCAAGTTAACCCTTCTCCTTATCTTTATTATCTGAAATTTAACGAAGTAACAGTAGTCGGTGCCTCGCCTGAGCCGTTGGTAAAAATTGTAAACGATAGGGTTATTTCTCGGCCAATTGCGGGTACTCGTCCTAGAGGTAAAACAGACCTTGAAGATAGGAGGCTTGGAGCTGAATTAATGGAAGACCCTAAGGAGCTTTCAGAGCACATGATGTTGGTAGATTTGGCAAGAAATGACTTGGGAAGGATCGCCGGATTTGGGTCAATATCCATTGATGAATTGATGACGATTGAGAGATATTCTCACGTCATCCACATAACATCACAGGTAAGTGGGTTGCTCAGAAATAATTTAAGTCCTATAGATGTAATAAAGGCTACTTTGCCGGCAGGCACACTTTCGGGTGCACCTAAGGTAAGAGCAATGGAGATAATTGATGAACTTGAAAAAACTAAAAGGGGAATTTATGGGGGAATCATTGGTTATATTGGGTTTGATTTTAAACTAGATATGGCAATCGCCATCCGTACGTTGGTGATTAAACCTGACATGACCGCCAGTGTTCAATCGGGTGCGGGTATCGTTATTGAAAGCGATCCCGATAAGGAAAATCTTGAATGTCAAGCTAAAGCCGATGCCGTATTGAAGGCAGTTAAATTGGCCCATTCAAAGTAGGAAATGACGCCAGTTTAAGGCAAAAAAATAAAGCAAAATTTACCGGCTAAAAAGTGGTAAATTACTCCGGAATCGGTGGTAAATTACTCCGGAATATTCACTTGCATATATGGAAACCGAACATTTGACTTCTTAGAGATCACGGTTTGTTCCGAGCCTGTCATTTCAATTAGATTGTGGCTGGATCATAATTATTTTGGCCACTGCCACGTTCTCGAATATTTTGCGAAAACTCCAACAGCTGGTTCTCGTTAAGGGGAACACACCATCCAGCAGGACCTCTTATTAAATCTAAATCTATATAGCGATCAAACCATGGGGTTTGTTCAAGCCAAGGGCCACTAGATTCAGGAGCCAGTAATAAGCCAATTTCCCAATCCCGTTGCGCCCAAACAGCCCAAAGTCCCGACGATCCAATTATTCCGAAAATATCTAATGAATATATTAGTGCTGAAAAAAAATCTTCATTGGGTTCTTCTTTTAATGCATTCCAGTAATCTTCAATTATGGATTTGCTTAAAAGACGAAATCCAGGAAATGCTCCACAAGAATCACGATAATATTCTGGGGATGGCTCAAGTCCAACAAGAGAAATTGTCTGATCGCCATAAACTGCAGAAAGTGAGCTTAGGACCGTTCCAAAACTTCCCGAAAGCACAATATCATATTCATAGATTGTAATGAACCCTGAAGGTGCTAAAAACGGCCATTTTGGAAATCGAATTGAAATGTCAATGTTTCTCATAATTTCAGCTAGTAATTCAGAGAAGGCTTGGTCAGATCTTACTCTCATCCGTGAAAACCTAGCCTTAACTTAAGTGTGGGTTTTGGGGATCCTGCTGGAGTGTAGTCTGCAGTCCATCCATCATAGCTAACAGCATTATTACGTAACACATATCTAGCATCACCTTTTTCGAAAATCTGAACCCCGCTGTCATTCGACATACGAGTAGTCCATCCGTTGTTTATTAAATTATAGACGAACTCATTTACTGTTGCACTCGTACCGATATTTCGGATTGACGAACCTTTTGTCAAATCAATATAGGTATTGAAGGTAATTATCTTACCGGATCTCATACCGATACCTCCATACCTCAAAGTTGACAGTCTATAACTACCGTCTGCAAGACTAACCAATGCCACTGTAGAACCTGCAATACCCAAAGCTCTCCCGGCTTCAGTCCAGCTACTAACGCAAGGGTCATTTAATCCTTGACCGAATTCATAAGAATTCATTAATAGTGAAAAGGCAGGATTATAATTATAATTAAAACAGTTAAGGTAGCTGCTCTGACAATTGTCAAAATTACGTGTAGCCACCATAGCTTGATAAACCGGATTTACATTATTATTAAACGAATTTAAACCAGCCATAGGATCAAACCTAAATACTACCCTTGAAGTAGCTGGACCAGAACCTACACAGAATAAACCAAACACGCTGGTACATTCCCCGCTCGGATCCCAGTTCCCCACGGGATTATCATTTGAATATACATAT
>DAIDJA010000294.1 GCA_027451605.1 Acidimicrobiales bacterium | reverse complement strand
ATATGGATATTCGCGCTGATATTTGTAGGGGTCCTTAGTCGGAACCGATTGAGCCAAAACCGTTCCGTCCGATGCTAAGATCTCGCCGCGCGGAAGATAAACCTGTTTTGCTACCTTATGCAGGTCATATTTTGAAGTCAGCATGCTGGAAGCACTTTTAAACTGAAGATTATTCAGCTGCAGAAATAATATTCCGAAACAAATTATGAATACTACGGCGATAATATGTAGACGTCTGTCAAGCATAACTCACCTCTATTAAAAGTGAACATATGCCAGTGCTTCTTGTATTACCAAAAAACGATGCAACTGCAAACTGCTTGAATATAGACTGTATGACAATTTTGCGGAATTGAGCGTTTTTGGACGGGAAGATAAGTTTCATTAGCATCTGTTTCACGTTGTCTGTGTCAACAATTGAGAAAACGGAATCGTTGTAGTGGTGGTTCCGGTTCCGAGGCCAATCTTTTTTTCCTGAGCCTTTAAGGCATTAATCAGCTGATAGGCACTGTTCAGCGAATTAACTTCCACTCCGTTTTGAAGAGCCGATACTTGATTGGGTAATACATCGCTTGTTGTAAGGTTGCTTTGGGCAACCAGTTTTGGAGAGAAAAAATACTGCCCATGGGGACGCCCATGATAAATTGCTATATTATTGCCCGACAGTCCGACATAATAAGAATTGTCGGAAAACCACTTAACGGCTCCGTATGCGCTCAAAGCTACAGCCATCATCAATGCCGCAAAGATAATGGTTCGGAATGTCAGAAAGGGTACCGTTGAATCAATCTGTTCCGTATCGTCGTGTTCGTCAGTTAAATCAAAAATAAGAGTTCCCTTTTGTTTTGTCTTAACGGGGCGTGAAGTTATATCGTTAGACGGGCTTTTATCAACGTTGTCGGTATCCTCACGAGAAATTTGACTGCCGATCTTTTGGTCAATTGTCGCTGAATTTGAACCACCGGGGTTATAGGCCGGAAAATCCAATAATGTAGCCTCATCAGAATCGGTGAGTGACTGTGTCGATTCTAAGTCCGCAATTCCGGCTGTCACCCCATGAGATTGAACTCCGGTATTATCTAATTCTAAACCTTCTCTTAATACATCCCCGTTGTCAGATGAAACTTCCGAGACTGAATCACCTAAAACGGCAACTTTAGCCATATCGCTCCTTTCGCCAACGGACCCGACATGCTTAATTTCCACTACAACGGTAGTTATATTGTCCCTGCCTCCGTGAGCTTTTGCGAGTCGGACTAAATCTTCTGCCTTTTGTTGTGCAAGGTGGTTGGATGACAAAAGCGTGACTATTTCATTTTCCGAGAGTTCATTGGAAAGCCCGTCCGAGCATAGTAACACTATGTCTCCGTGTTGAAGTATAACCTTAAATGAATCCACCACGACATTTGGTTCGACGCCCAAAGCCCTTGTCAGTGTGTGACGACGTTTGTCGACCTGAGCCTGTGACTCAGTTAGCTTTCCCTGGCGAACCAGTTCTTCCACGACCGTATGGTCTTCTGTAAGCTGAGAAAGTTCACCGTCTCGCAGAATATAGGCTCTCGAGTCTCCCACGTGGCTGAGATATAGTATTGATTCTTCGGTATCATCTCCGATCGTACCTGCAGTCAGCGTAGTACCCATCCCCCGAAGCGATGTGTCATCCATTCCTCGTGTCCAAACCGCAAGATTTGCACCTCTAATCGCCGCGGCGAGTCCTTTTCCGGTGGGATCCGTCTTAAATGATTTTAAAAGTTCTTCGAGAGCCAATTCGGCGGCTACTTCACCACCAACGTGACCGCCCATTCCGTCGGCTACGGCGAACAGTCGCTTTGTGGCAAGCGCTCTGTCCTGATTTACAACCCGGACTTTACCGGCGTCGGTAAATGCGCCTATATCTATATCCACTACCTATATACCTCAAATACAGTATTTCCTACCTGAATTATGTCACCGCGCTCAATATTGGTAGGTCGTGTCACCTCTTTCTCGTTGACAAAAGTACCGTTTGTGGACTGCAAATCCTCTATCCATAATTTATCATCTTTAACGAATATTCGGGCATGCACAGATGAAGAAAAATCATCGAAATCTATCGGTATTGTACATGTGTTGGCACGCCCTATTGTCGCATTATCCACCAGTTCAAAACTTGTTCCGGCTAGATCTTCGGGATCTATGATTCTAAACTTGAGCGGTGCAAGCCTACTTCCCGAAGCCTTGTTTAATCTATCGGCAGCCTCTTCAAGAGCCTTCCGTTGCTGTCGTACCTCAACAAAAACGACTCTGATGGCACGAATAAAAAATATCCACAGCAGAGCCAAAAAGATCCAAGTCAATACCTGTATCAGCGAATGCGACATAAAACTATATAACCTAAACTATATAACCTGAAAATAAAATGAAGTAGATCCAATTGTCACTTCATCTCCGTCATTTAACCTTTGTCTTGTGACCAAAGCACCGTTTACCCGAGTTCCGTTTGTCGATCCCAAGTCCAACACCACTACATCATTTCCCGCTCGGTGAAATTCAGCATGCCTTCTGGAAGCTTTGGTATCGCTAATAACGATATCACATTCGGGCAGGCGACCCAATACTAAAGGTGCGTTACCCACAATATATCTGGTCCCGTCCGGACCCACCAATGAAGCTCCCGGCAGACCGTCCTTATTTGCCAAAACCTCTGAATCAATGTAAAATCGCGACATCGCCAACTCTTCGTCGACATCCATATCTATTCTTACCGTACCGACAAAAATATAACGTTCTTGCCTGGCATGATTCCTTACAGTTTCAACCAAATCCCTGATTAATGCACTTTGAAAGGAATTAAAGCGTTGAGCATCATCGGGAGAAAGCGTAATTACGTATACGTTTGGCACAATCACACCGTTGGGGGC
>DAIDJA010000293.1 GCA_027451605.1 Acidimicrobiales bacterium | reverse complement strand
AGTCATTATTTGCATTCTGATGCTGATAGCAGTTTATTTTCTTTGGCCTTCGAATTCCGGAAATAATAATTCCAAAACTTCTTCAAAAGGATCATCGACAACAACGTCAACGACATTGGCCCCAATGCTTCAATCGCAAAATCTTCCGATCGTTTTGGCCGTAGACGTATCCAGGGAGGCCGTTGTTTATGATCCAAGTTTAAGTACCAATTCAGTCATACTTGCCGGTGGACTTTTCGCCAGCGGAGTGACGACTCCAAACATTGCAACGGTAAATCTTTCTACAGGCGCAGAAGTACTTTTAGGGACGTTATTGCAGCCGGTTCACGACACAACCGCGCAGATTAGCGGTAACTCGTTGGTGGTTATAGGAGGCGGTGCAACAAGTGTCCTTTCGGGAGTTCAAATCGGTACCCTTAACGGCTTAGGCTCTAATAGCATAAGTTTTAGTCAGGGGCCCGGTCTACCACAACCAAGAGCCGACCTTACCTCCGTAGAGCATAACGGATTAATCTATGTCCTGGATGGGTATGATGGTACAGTTATGGATCCGTCGATAATGACAACAGTCAATGGAGGGACATTTAATTCGGTAGGCAACCTTGTAGTGCCCGTGCGTTACGGAGCGGCAGTCGCAACAAATAACAGTATTTATGTTTTTGGGGGGATTAATCAAAGCGGACAGTATGTTACCTCGATACAGCGGTATGATTTCGCAAAGAAAACTACCACCGTAGTCGGCAACCTTCCGGTCGGACTTGCCGGCTCCGCAATCGGTATTTTAAATAACAATATATACATTGCCGGTGGTGCCGGAACTGCCGGTGCATCAGGTTCGATATATGAGTTTAATCCAACCACAAATCAAATTTACGGTGCGGGGACTCTAACGGTTCCGGTTGCCTATGCCGGATATACAGTCGTAAATAACGGGCTATATATCTTAGGGGGAGAAAATGGGAGCAAGCTTGTTAACAATATTCAGGAGTTAACGCCAAATCCATCTTTGGGCCATGTAAGTTAAATTACCAACAGCCGTAGGGAGATTCAATTTTTCTCAAATACTCAGAAATTTACACCACCGTATCACCCTGACTAATTAATAAAAGTCCGCACTAATCAGGTTGATGTCTTTATATTTAGATAAAAAAATTAGTTAAATTGCGTTAAAATATTCTTATCAAGATTGAAGTAGTCGGGAAATATTGGAGGCTCACCTACCTAAGAAAGTGAGAAAATATCGTTACGGCTAAAAATTAAATATTACGCTTTGAACAGATCCCGACATTACACCGGACCTCACCATGAAACTTGTATTTGAAAAGATTTAAACACTCAGTAAATTGATCCAAAAAGTAGATAATTCTGTTCCCGTTATATTTATTTTCTTATTGAATTCTCTTAAGTCAATTTATTTTTTAATTTCCGATTGACAACATTTTAACTTTGATCTAAGGTATGTATTAAGTGTTATTGCTTATTACATAAATTTAATAAAAGGCGGGTATGTCAATATGGAAAGATTCAATAAATTAACTCACTTTAACTTGGAATCTCATTGGGGGGACGACTTATAATGAGTCCTCGTCGTAAGCCAATAACGGCAGGCGAGTTGATGGCTAAGCTGGAGCAAGATCCGGAGTATGTGGAGCGGCAGCGAAAGCAGATGGAGGAACGGAAAGAGTATAGGCGGCTTTACGCCGAGGCGGCAAAGGGGTTGATCCATGACCTGGCAGACGCTGGCTTCACGATTGAATCTCTGGGTCAGCTCCGTCAGCGAGGTGTCGGAAATCGAAGTGCAGTGCCGGTGCTTTCGAAGTGGCTGCCGTTAGTCACATACCGGCCGTTAAAAGATGACATTATCGCAACGCTTGGCAGTGCCTGGGCTCGTCCCGAAGCGGCCCGTCCTCTAATCGATGAGTTCCGTCGAATTGATCCAGTCGCTGACACTTACCCAAGCGTACGCTGGTCAATCGGCGATGCACTTGAACGGGTTGCTGACGAATCGGTCTTAGACGATTTATTAGAAATTGCCACGGACGGAAGCCTTGGTTACAATCGAGATTTGATCGTGGCAGCTCTTGGCAACATGCGCAAGTCTCGCGAACTAGTGATACCGGTGTTGTTGGAATTGTTGAACGACGATCAAGTCGCCGTCTATGCCGTGATGGCACTTGGCAAGCTCAAGGCACATGAGGCTCGGCAAGCGATAGAACCATTCGTTGATCATCCAGAGTCGTGGGTTCGAAAAGAAGCCAAGAAGGCTCTAGCGAAGCTCCGTGTTTGATATCCCGGCATTGTCCGTGTGGGAGAACGTTTGGCACGCAGCTAAACCCAGGACAACCGTCTTCGGGCGCGAGCTTCAGCAGTTTCAGAACGCGGGGTATACTTGGAATGGCTGGTATCTCGTGCCTCCGGGGTCGTAGTATGCCGATATTTGATCCGGGCGACCCGCTGCAAAGTCGATTCAACAGCTACGGCCTCGCAAGGCTTCCTGATCCGCGCGATGACGAGCTCACGACATACGTCAGTCGCTGATCATCGGTGATCCTGACGCGGTCGCCAGTGCATGCTCGGTTATAGGCGAAAGTGGTCGTAGTGTCCTATGTGCTTATGCGGAGCGTGCCGCAAGCTTGGCCGTCCGTAAAGGGGACCCTGCGATCCTCGTTCAAGCGATTGTCGCGGTCGTTGTCGGAGGGCTGTCAGAGAACGCCTTGGAGAGCTTGATGGTCATGGCGCTGATTGAAGACAGCTCCCGCCGAATTGGGCTCGACTTATCAGACGCATTTGAGCGGGCGTCGAAGGTCGTCAGGCACCCTGGCACGGTGAACCTGATGATCTGGCTCACAAGGCGGCCAGAAGCTCGCTCGCTCTCCTCGATGGGTTTCGTCGCCGGTGAGGACGATGACGGCTTTCGT
>DAIDJA010000292.1 GCA_027451605.1 Acidimicrobiales bacterium | reverse complement strand
TATCATTAGAAATTATGACTCCCGCTGCACCATCGGCGAAAATCGAACACATTGGTATCGTTAATAAGTCAGATACCTTTTTTGAGTTCATCACGTCTTCTTTGGATATTTTCTGTCGGCGTGTTGCAAGGGGATTTAGAGATCCGTGATACCAGGACTTTACGGTAGTTGCTACAATTTGTTCCATAGTGGCTAATCCCTGTGATAGTAGCATTCGACCCCAATATTCATTAATTCCCAGAAATAAAGAACCCCTGGAGAGTGATCCATAGTTTTCTTTGATTAACTGTCGTTCGTCTTCAGGTACTCCCTGGGCAATTCCGTTTAATTTTGCCTTCAAGGATAAGTTGGAGCAGTATTCAACTCCCATTACTAATATTTTGCCTCCCGGTTCAAGCATTTGGCATGCAAGATCTAATCCAACAGAGCCACCTGCACATGCTGACTCTAAGCTGTAAAAGGGTACCGGTGCTAGGTTGAGGTTTTTTAGCCAAGATTGAGGTCTTATCCCAGCTTGTCTCATGGAAATTGCCCCATATGAATTCGAAACTATTACCGCCTGAAGGTTTGTTGGCTCAATTTGGTACTGAGATATTAAGTCTTTAAAAATATCCGTAAGCAATTTAGTTTCATTTTGACCCGATTGATACATTGGAGTCATTGAAGCTGCATTGATAAATATATCCATTGGTAAATAGCTTATCAAATCGAAATTTGAATCAGCGAATCGAGAAAGGTTATAACGTAACCAAGATAAGTAGAGTTATTGTAATTAGCACTTAATTAATCATTCAAAATATTTAATTATAGACTGATGTTTTATGCGCTTACGGCGTGGAATCCGCCATCGACATGTAAAATCTCTCCGGTAGTAAGAGGTAGATATTCCGAAAAAAACATTAGGCAAGCTTTTGCTACTGCTTCGTGATCCTTTGTTGACCACTTCAGAGGCGATCTACTGGCCCATGCATCTTCAAATTGACCGAATTGAGGAATGGATTTTGCAGCGACGGTTTTTATAGGTCCTGCGGCTACCAGATTTACTCTAATGTTATAAGGCCCAAGTTCTCGTGCCAAGTATCTGTTTAATGATTCCAGCCCGGCCTTTGCAATTCCCATCCAATCATAAGTTGGCCAGGCCGCACTTGCGTCAAAATCCAGACCCACTAATGAAGGTGACTTTGAATTTTTAAGAAGACTCAAAAATGCTTCTGCCAGCAATTTGTATGAGTATGTCGATATTTCCAAGGCGACTCCAACATCACTCCAGTCGGCTTTCATCACGCCGCTTCCCAAACAGTCGGGAGGTGCATAGCCGATTGCGTGAAGGATGCCATCTAGGCGTCCCCATTTGTTTTCAATAAATTTGGCCAACTCAAAAGCTTGCTCCGGCTTAGTTACGTCAAGCTCATGGACATCGACTGATACCGGAAGTTTTTTTGCCGTCCTTCTTGTTAAAGATAACGCTCTTCCGGCTCCGGTTAAAATGACTTCTGCTCCTTCTTCGATGGCTAATTTTGCTACGCTAAATGCGATAGAGTCGTCCGTTAATACTCCGGTTATTAACAATTTTTTGTCATTGAGTAAGTTCATGGAATTGTCTTTCTAAATTTTTTACTAAGGTTAACTGTTGTGAATAATAAATATAATATCGGAATTATAGGCGGTACCGGAGATGCCGGAATAGGACTTGCGGTTAGGCTTGCCGTTGGTGGTCATGAAGTAATAATAGGGTCCAGGAATGAGTCTAAAGCTAAAGAAGTCGTGAATGACATAATAGCTAAGTATAATATCTCCGGGATTAAAGGTGAGACAAATGAAAATTCATCCACAAGTGAGGTCGTTATAGTGGCAACGCCGTGGGACGCAACGATTTCTACTTTAGCGCCAATTGTTAATAATTTGAAGGACAAAGTTGTCATTACTATGGTCAACTCCATGATATATGAGAATAAGGAAATGCATTCTCTTATGCCTACGCTAGGATCGATGGCTCTCGAAATCATGCGAATACTTGATTCGAAAAAGGTTACCGGTGCGTTTCATCACCTCCCCGCTAAAAACCTCCTTAATAAAGATAAAAAACTTGACTATGACGTAGTTGTCTTTGGCGACAACCAGTCGGCGATTGAAACTACTTTGAATATAGTGAATTCGATCGAGGGCTTAAAGGGAATTTATGTGGGGTCATCCAAATTGTCCTTTGCCGTCGAGAGTTTTACTTCGGTATTGGTATCGGCCTCTATATTACACAAAGGCCATGCTTCTTTGAAACTTACCGGCGTTCACCAAGGTTAATTTTAAAGAGGAATACAGTAGTGAAAGTATTTGACACCAAGCAGCAACAACTTATTGAACTAAAAGTCGGTGACCCGGTTTATATTTATACATGCGGAATTACTCCTTATGATTCTGCTCACGTCGGACATGCCGCAGTTTATTTGACCTTTGATGTTCTTCAGCGTCGACTTGAAGATCTTGGGAACGAAGTTCGCATTATTAGGAACATTACGGATGTAGACGATGATATATTGCGAAAGGCCAGAGCCCTACAAGTGAATTACCTGGATCTCGCTGCCGGGGAAATTTCTAAGTTTGAAAAAGCTATGGAAGCACTTAATATTAAAAAACCATATTCGTCACCGAGAGCTACTTCGGGGATCGCTAGCATTTTAACTCTAATTGATAAATTGGTACAATCCGGTAAGGCCTACCAAAGGGATGGCTATGTTTATTTTAGTGTTTCTAAAATCGATTCTTATAATACACTTTCACATTTAAGCCGAACTGAAATGGTCGAATTGGCCGGGTTGCCAAAGTTCGGGCTCTCTTCACGGTAGCTGAAGCTTGTTTTGAGCTTGCTGATCTGCCCGGTCACGCCCGTCCGCCAGGCGCGGCCAAACTCGCGCTTCGAGGCGGGGTTGGTCG
>DAIDJA010000291.1 GCA_027451605.1 Acidimicrobiales bacterium | reverse complement strand
AATCGCGCGCCGTTGTGCCGGCCCGGCGTATCTGGAATCAAAAAAAGGTGTGCATCCGCTGAGCTGACCTTATATTTACATCTGCCGAGTACGGTTCCGATGCACCGATTTTAAGAGCCGTGGAGAGTCGCAATAATAGACAGAAAGAATCACTGTTCGATAAGTTACATCTAGAACTTGGCGATGAATTTGGTGACAAGGTGGTTTCTGTCTGGGGGATGGCATTTAAGCCAAAGACTGATGATATGAGAGAAGCTCCGAGCCGAATTTTAATCGAAAAGCTATTATCCCATGGGTGCAAGGTGCGCGCTTTTGATCCTGTTGCCGGCATGGAAGCCAACAAGCATTTTGGGGATGACGAAAATTTTGAATTCATTGACAACCAGTATGACGCTTTAAAGGGGGCCGATGCTTTGGTGATATGTACGGAGTGGCAAGCTTTTAGGAGTCCTGACTTCCTGCAGATTGGAAATTTGTTGAAAAGGCGTATCATCGTTGACGGACGTAACTTATATAGCTTAGAATCCATGAAGAGCTATGGATTTAATTATTACTCAGTTGGTAGACCCCCTGTTAAAAGTTTTTAGGCTGAATTGGGTTTCAAGGGACTAACCATTACTTTCAACGTTAACCTACTATGAAGTTCCGAATAATCTTAAAAGGAATGGTATCGACCAAAAGGAGAATTCTACTTTTGATCGTAACGTTTCTGATTGTGATTATAGGCGCAATAATGTTAAATTCTTATCTTTCTTTAATGGCCGCTAAATCTAATTTAATGGCCGCTAAATCATTGGTCGAAAATATTGATCAAAATATTTCCGCATTGTCATCTTTGTCCAACCGTGAAGCACTGGCGGTTAAATTGCAGCATGCGGAAGGTTTATCTAATGCAGCTAATTCATCTTTAGAGGGATCATTTGGGTTGAATTCACTTAAAATCATTCCATATGTAGGAACTCAGGTCACTGGAATTGACAGTCTAACGTCTGAGGTGAATAAAACGGTATCGGCAGTATACATACTTTTAAATCAGGTCGACAGTCTCAACGTTTCAACTGGATTGGCTGGTCATCAAATTCCAATAAGCCAACTTCAAAGCTTAAATTCAGATCTGAATTCAACGTATCAAAACCTCAAATACTCCTATGTCCCAAACTCAGGATTAATGTCTCCGCTAAGTGTTCAAGTTACTCATTTTGACAAAATATTGACACATGCTAAAACTGATTTATTAAACGCAACAAATACCCTAGATGTACTTATAAAAATGTGTGGACTTGGTGCTCCTAAAGTTTATTTAGTTGTTGGAGAAAACAATGCCGAAATGCGCGATCAAGGCACACCATTATCATATTCGCTGCTGAGCATTGATAACGGTAAATATTCGTTGTCACAACCTAACAGGATTACCGCGTTGAATCTCAAGTCACCTATTCAGGTTAATCTATCTCCGGGAACTGAAAAAGTATTTGGAGAACTGCAACCTACCTTGTTATGGCAGTCTACAGACGCCATGGCAAATTTCAATACGACCGGTCAGCTAATGGCCGCAATGTATCATCAAGCAACAGGTAACTATGTGGATGGCGTTATAGTACTTGATGTTCCGGTTTTGGCTGAGCTTTTAAAACTTACGGGTCCTGTGTCAATTCCTACAATCAATACTCCGATTACAAGTCAAAATATTGATTCAATTATTTTGCATCAGTTATATAATTCGGTCCCGAATAATGATCAACAATTTAGGAGGGATGAAGTCGCCGCCGTTGCAGATGCCATATTAAATAAGCTGAGCAATGAGTCTAAAGTAAATATTTTTAAGCTGGGTGAAACTTTAATTAATGAAGCTAATGGCCGTCATCTTTTGGCGTGGGTGAACAACGCCGGAGAAGAATCGGTACTTAATTCTGACGGAGTAGGAGGTGATCCCTCGTACGTTGATGCAAATCGAACATTTCATGTGGCGGTGGAAAATGCCACAGCTACAAAGATGGACTATTATATTTCAGAATCGGTTACATATAATATCGATTTAGTTGCAGGTAACAATGCTGTCGTAAACACAGTCGTAACCGTGACAGATAACGCCCCGGTTAATGCTCAGCCTTCTTATCAATTGGGTCCGGATAATATCAATTCATTTACCCCGGGTGAGTATGTTGGGAGGGCAGAATTTTGGGGACCTGCTGGATCTGAGCAGCTGTCAAGTGTTTCCGAATCCGGACTTCGTTTAAACGAAATGCCATTTAAGGTATTTCCGGGGAAAAGTATAACTCTTGACATGCAGAGTGTCATACCTATTGCGGTTCAAAATAACATCTTCAAAATCAGGCTGGTACCCCAGTCCAGACTTTATCCGGTAATTTTAAATATAAATATGCAGGCAACAGGACTACATATTATTAGCGAACCCACCGTTAAGAATGTCTCTTGGGATAAGACTGAAACTTATGTTTACAAATTCAGTAGGTAAGATTCCAATTGCAAGTATTTAATTAACACTTATAATCCGTAATCAGGGATTAGATTTGGAAATAGGAATGGCAAAAAGATCATCTTCTGAATAGGTGGCATTAAAATTCCATGGAATTAATTCAGCGTCAGGTGTCGGCACCATCAGGATATAGTCATGTTCTGTCAATAGTTGTTCAATGGGCTTTCTGTCTGCAGCCGAATTCCATTCCAGCTGAAGTAGTTGGATTCGATGTTCGGATAGAGCTTTTGCACATCCCTTTAATGCCTCAATTTCATAGCCTTCAATATCAATTTTCATGCCTGATACTATCCGATCACCAATAATTTCATCAAGGGTAGTAACGTCAACAAGAGTAGTGCCATCTGGATCGTAGCGATTGACCGTATCAAGATTGGTTGAAAATGACATTTTACCTGACTTAGATCCGACTGCACTGTTAATTACTTCGATGCTCATGTTGTTCA
>DAIDJA010000290.1 GCA_027451605.1 Acidimicrobiales bacterium | reverse complement strand
ACCTTAATAGTGCATATGTAATCAATAATGATACTGTCGAAAAAATTATTAAAGACAGGCTATATCCCTTCCAAGTCTGCTCGGCTTCCGGATCCATATCCAAAACCAAGTAGATTGCCTTTTCTACGGGTCGCAGGAATCTAATTTGCCCCCGGTAAACCCGGGCCATATAGCTTCCTAAATACCTCCAGCTAATTCCGAGTGCAACAAGCAGAACCAAAAGTGTTATGGAAAATCCCATTTAAAACTTCTCCGGTCTTATGAGAGCCACACATAAATAGCCAAACACACTGATTGATAAAATCAGCAGCAAAACATCAGCGAAATTCATAGTTTCTCCATCGAATAAATGAACGCCACTGAGATTGCCGTGAATAATGCAATTGCCAATATAACTAACACATCTGCCATAAATGAAAATGTTAGCTTTTTAAATATAAATTTTTTGTGAAAAGTTATGCGCAAGTATAAATAATTTATAAAAATTATTAATCTCACCGCCAAATACATTTAAATTGCAAATGATAACAGAATAGGACTGAATAACCACCTCTGTTTTGCTAAGGCTGTTTAGTTATAGTTCAAACTATAACCGATACCGGGATTTGATTGTAAAATTTTGCCTTCAACATCGTCCAGTTTTTTTCTCAGTCGATAGATGTAAACCCTGAGGTATTCTGTTTCATGAAGATATTGATCCCCCCAGACATCTTTCAGAATCATGCGATGCGTGCATACCTTACCAATATTTTTTGCCAGATAAGCCAGAATCTCGAACTCTTTTGCGGTTAAATTTACGGGTACGCCGTTATTATCGACACCGTAGTGTATGAAATCGATTGTTAATTTTCCGACTTTAATTAAAGTCGGCCCAAGGCTATCGGTATGAACATTATCCGTTATATTTTTGATTGATCTGGCGTATTTTTTAGTGAGTGACCTTATCCGAGCCTCCAATTCAGCCATTCCGAAGGGCTTAGTTACGTAGTCATCGGCACCATTGTCCAAAGCGGAAACCTTGGTTGATTCGAGATGAGTTGCCGAAAGTACGAGAATCGGAATGTCACTAAATCCGCGGATATGTTTCACTATGTCAACTCCGTCATAGTCCGGTAGTCCCAGATCCAAAATTATTATGTCGAAATTACCGCTTATAATTTGAGTAAGACACTCCGTTCCGTCTTTAACGGCGGTGACAAGATGACCCTTGGCCGTTAATCCAATTTTTAGCGCTCTCAGTATCGATCTGTCATCGTCTACCAGCAATATATTGGCCATGGTTTACTTAAACTCCCTGTGGCTTGGATTTTAAGGTTATTTCAAATTCCGTTCCGTCTTTAATTTCTTTGTTCAGCTTTATTGTACCTCCGGTAGATTTAATGAAGTTAAAGGCGATGGCGAGTCCAAGCCCGCCTCGCCCTCCTGAGTGATTCTTACTGAACAGATTTATATAATCCAAATCTAAGTCCGGATTTATTCCAGACCCATAATCTCTTATG
Source organism: Acidimicrobiales bacterium (assembly GCA_027451605.1). Classification (GTDB taxonomy): domain Bacteria; phylum Actinomycetota; class Acidimicrobiia; order Acidimicrobiales; family JABEUL01; genus JAJZNL01. The sequence goes on along the minus strand of DAIDJA010000290.1, from coordinate 1,444 downwards.
GAAACTGAAACAGGTCCGTCATTGGTCTTTGTCGTTGTGATAAAGACCTGTTTTGCTTCAGGTGAATATTTTAGTGCATTATCGATAAGATTTACGATGGCCTGGGTGACTAAAATCTTGTCGGCATAAATCATCGCATCAGAAACCTCATTTTTGACAGATATTCTGGAAAAGTCTTCCTGAAACTTAAAGCTTTCAAGACAGTCATCGATTATTAAGTTAACGGGTATAAGTTCATTTTTGAGAATAAGTGTTCCTGATTCTATTCTCGTCATATCCAGTAGATTTCCCACCAACTTATCCAGTTTCGTTGCCTGAAGATCTATAAGTTGAAGCAATTCTATTAACTCTTCTTGATCTAAATTTAAGTTAGATTCCAAGATTGTAGATGATGAGATCTTAATCGCAGACAGCGGAGTACGTAGATCATGAGATACGGCTCCGACTAAAGAATTTTTGAGCTCGTCCGTTTTTTGTAAAAGTTCTGATTTCATGGCCTGATCACGCAGAAGGGTTCTTTCGAGTGCATATGAGAGATGGTTTGCATAAGCTTTAAAAAGTTCTCTGCTTTCTTTTATTTCAGAAAGTCCTTTTACAGCCAATAGCCCAACTTCAAAGTTTTGGCTGGAGAGGGCAACTACCTGAAGTTCACCAAGTTCAGACGGTGTTGATTCAAGTCGTATAGGATGAATGGATTTGGTAGAGATATTTAAAATCTCATTATTGCTTAGCGGTATTCCGGCTGCACCCGTTAGCGTTAATTTTTGATCATTAAGTAAAAAAAGTGCTACGGAAGTTAATTTGAAGTACTTTAACAGCAGGTCTAATATATGATTGGAAAATTCCTGAATCGACATGTCTATTAAAAGGAGTTCAGAAAGATCGAACAGCTCTCTGTTCTCCTTGGCTCTTTTTTGGGCTTCAAGTTTTGCGGTATTAATTCGAGTTACCATTTGCGATAATGTAATCATAACTACCGCATATACACCTAAAGCGGCCCAATTTTGTGCGGCTCCGACGCTTAGTGTATAGTAGGGCTTTATGAAGAAGAAATCATATATTAAAAATCCTACGAGGGTGGCTATCAGACCTGCAATAAATCCACCGCTGATGACACCGAAAACAACGGGGATTACCAGTATCAACGCCACTGTGGCTACACTAAGGTGATCACGAATCGAGAAGAGACCGAGTGACAAAATAATGCACAGCGCAGCTGATTTGGCTGAACTCACTGTGACTTGCCGCAGGGTAAAGTCAATGGGTAATATCGAAAGCTTGAGGCTGTTTCTTGAATTTTGCAAAATTACAACTCCGTAAAGCAATTCTAATTGGATATGTTGTTTTAAATATTGAAAGCAATTTGAGTTTACCTTGGCTCAGTGTTGAATTTGAGAAGAAATGTGATTTACTTAATTATCGCGAGAGCAAAGATGATTTTGAT
>DAIDJA010000289.1 GCA_027451605.1 Acidimicrobiales bacterium | reverse complement strand
AATGGTTGTTGCGTTAGTATTTTCTCCATTATTGGTCCTTCTTAAAATGGTCATTAAATTGCTTTGAACGGTGGGCGCTCATTGGGGTCTTGCGGAGTGAGCCCTCGTTCATGCAATGTAGACCCTAAGTTTGATCACACCTTGGCAACCGGCCTCAATATATCCGTTAGTAGGTTCCAATAATATTGCAGCATCACAGTTTAAATAATCCTTATCGATAGAGTAAAGCTCTTTAAGTCCGTTATGTTTATTGTCAACTTCCTCACGAGGATAAAAAATAAATTTCAAATTACAATTGGGATTTGTTGCCGTTAGCGCCAGCTTTAGCATTATGGCAATGCCTCCTTTCATATCGACTGCTCCCAAACCAAAGAGTCGATCTCCCTCATATCTTGGTACCGCATTACCGTTCGGAGGGACGGTATCAACATGTCCGGCCAAACACAGCGTTTTTGACCTATCGCGACCTTCGATGACGGCATATACTATGTTATTGATTTTTTCAACTTTAAGGTGATCTTCTTCTGACAGATAATCGGCGATAAAATCAACAATCGTATTTTCATTGAAGCTTTCCGAAGGAATCGAAATTAGCCTTTCAGTCAATTTAATTAATTCTATTTCTTTCATTTAATCCTATAATTTTCTTTTAAGCATCCAAGGTTATCAATGATTATAAATCAGGAAGTCCGAATAAAATCCAGAACTTTTTTTCGGGTAAATCGTAAAAATAATCGACTCATAGTAATTGATTTATTGACCTTTCCAACACGTCTACCGTTTTAGTTAAATTTGCCTTACTAAAATTCAGATGAGGCATCAATACAATTACGTCGCCCAACGGTCGGAGTAAGACACCGTTCTGTACAGCATTCATGCAGACAACTCTTCCTCTATGACCCGGGTCGTCGGAAGATTTTATTTCAATGCCGACCATTAATCCCGCCTGTCTTATATCTTTTACAAGTGGCAGACACTTTATCTTTTTATCCAACTCAACACTAAGATGATGCTGTCGTTCTTTGACCTTTTCAATAATTGAATCTCTTTGAAGAATCTCCAAATGCTTTTTAGCAGCAGCAGCACATAAGGGATTTCCACTAAACGAATGGCCGTGATAAAAGGTTTTTTCGCTTCGATCCGGACCTAAAAACGCATCATATATTCTGTTGGAGACAACCGTTACGCTCATGGGCAGATAACCGCCTGTCAGACCTTTACCTAAACACATTATATCCGGATTAATCCCGCAGAGATCTGAAGCAAACATTTTGCCGGTTCGGCCAAATCCTGTTGCAACTTCGTCAGCAATTACCGTTACTCCCAGGCTTTGAGCCACCTTTACCAGTTCCTTTACCTGTTCCGGCATCGCAATATACATGCCTGAAGCACCTTGAACCAAAGGTTCTATTACCAGTGCGGCCAATACATTATAATTTGCTTCAAGCTCCAAGATAGCACGGTAGAGCCAGTTATCAACGTTGTAGCCCGGAGTCTTAATTGAATTAAATCGGAGCGGATTAAATATGTCAGTTCCAAATCCGCCGTCACCAAGAGACAAAGAGCCGACAGTGTCACCGTGATAAGCGTGACTGAGTGTAAGAAACTTTGTCTTTTGAAAATTACCCAAGTTGGTCCAGTATTGAAATGCAATTTTTAGAGCTTGTTCCACCGCCGCAGCACCATCGGACGCATATAAAAAATGCGGATCATTGACCGGAACAATTTCAGCAAGTGCCTCACTAAGTTCAACTATTGCCGTATTTGAATTGCCCAAAAGAGTACTGTGTGCCACCTTCGATAACTGAGTTGCTATGGCATCATTAATTTCGCCATTATTATGTCCGATAGTAGTGACCCAAAGAGAGCTGATTGCATCTAAATATCGTTTTCCGTTAACATCGATTAGATATGGACCTTCAGCCCTTTCTACCATTATCGGAGCAAGTTCGGCAAATGTTGACATTTGGGTGAATCCGTGCCAAACCCTCTTCTGGTCTCGTAAAACCCAGTCAGAACTCATATCACCTTTGCGTAGATATAAAAATGTTCTTTTTCTGAGAATAGCTTTCCATTGCCTCCATGCCTAATTCTTTGCCTAGTCCGGATTCTTTAAATCCGCCAAACGGTGTTGAAGTTCTAACCGATGAATTGGAATTGACCGAAAGCGTCCCTGACTTTATTGCCTGTGAGGCCCTGAGAGCTTTTGAGATATCTTTGGTCCAAACCGATCCTGAAAGTCCATAAACTGTTGAATTTGCAAGCCTGATCGCATCATCTTCATCCTTAAATTTCATTAAAGTCAGCACCGGACCGAATATCTCCTCTTGCACTACTTTTGCATGCTCATTGTCGGTTTCAAGTACGGTGACGGGAAACCAAGCACCACTTTCACTATATAACTTACTCTCATAGACTTTAGTAAAGTCAGATCCCGAATTTAAGATAAATTCACTTACCCGCCTCTTATGAATCTCTGATATCAAAGGACCTACTTGGGTATCTGAATTCATGGGGTCACCAATTTTAAGCTTGGATATTTCATGAATTAGAATATCTTTAACCCGATCATATACAGACTCCTGAACAAGCATTCTGCTTCTCGCGCAACAGTCCTGACCGCAGTTTCCAAACACCGCCATAGGTTGTGCGGCTACAGCGGATTCAAGATCTGCATCAGAAAAAATGACTGTTGCAGACTTGCCACCAAGTTCCAAGGAAAATCTCTTTAAATCAGTAGCAGCCGTTTGCATTATATGCTTGCCCACCGTTGTTGAACCGGTAAATGAAATCTTGGCGACATTAGGATTATTAATTAAAGCTTCACCGGTTGTAACGCCAAGTCCGGTAACTACCTTTAAAACGCCCTCTTCAAAACCTGCTTCAAGTGCCAGTTCTTCAAGTTTTAATGCCGATAAAGGAGTCCACTCTGCCGGTTTCAACAAAACTGT
>DAIDJA010000288.1 GCA_027451605.1 Acidimicrobiales bacterium | reverse complement strand
CAATCCAATTCCACACTCGAATCCAGCCGTTACTTCTCTTGCATCGTCTTTGAAGCGTTTCAGTGAAGTTATGGTTCCTCTCCAAATTATCACACCCTCGCGCAAAAACCTGACTTGAGAACCACGAGTGATCGCTCCGTTTCTGACAATGCATCCGGCAATTGCCCCGATCTTGGGAACTCTGAAAACTTGAAGTACTTCAGCCTCACCGGTAACGATCTCTTCAAACTCAGGCTTCAGGAGTCCCAAAAGGGCATTTTCCATATCTTCGATAACTTTATAAATTATCTCATAAGTTCGAATTTCAATATTGTTGAGTTCTGCCAGCTCTCTGGAGCGACGATCGGGTCTTACATTAAAGCCGACTATTGTCGCATTGGTAACTATCGCGCGATTTACGTCACTTTCAGTTATTCCACCGACACCTCTTTGAACGATGGAAATCTTTACCTCGTCTCTTTCCAGTTTCTTCAGGCTTTGAGTAATTGCTTCCAGTGAACCCTGTACATCGGCCTTTAATACGAGATTTAAAGTAGCGGCTTCACCTTTAGAAATTTGATCAAATATATCTTCCAGCTTGGCACCCGGAGTATTCGTATTTACGGATGCATTTGCGGCCATTCGGCTTCTTTTCTCCCTCAACTCACCGATAATCCTTGCGTCGGCAATGTTGGAAGTTACCAACATCTCATCACCGGCTTGTGGAGGCTCAGACAAGCCCACAACTTGAACCGGAGCAGACGGGTAGACCTCTTTTACGGATTGTCCTTTGTCGTTTATAAGCACTTTAACTTTACCCCAAGCAGAACCGACAACGATTGGATCTCCCACTTTAAGAACACCTGATTGTACCACAACTGTAGCAACAGGTCCCCTACCGACATCGAGATTTGACTCGAGTACCACTGATCTACATCTGGCCTCACGATTTGCCGTAAGCTCATTCATCTCTGAAACTAGCAGAAGGTTATCCAATAACTCAGTTAAGCCCTCACCGGTTACCGCTGATATCGGAACAACTATAGTCTCTCCACCCCACTCTTCGGGCAATAATCCGTGCTCGGATATCTGCTGCATTACTCTTTGAGGATCCGCATCCGGCCTGTCAATTTTATTGATGGCAACTACTATCGGCACATTGGCAGCTTTGGCGTGTTCGATCGCCTCTACGGTCTGGGGCATCACACCGTCATCGGCTGCCACCACTAGCACTACTATATCGGTTACCTTTGCGCCTCGAGCTCTCATCGCGCTGAAAGCTTCGTGACCCGGAGTATCAATAAAAGTCAGCAGTTTTGAGTTTTCTTCCACTTGATAAGCGCCTATATGTTGTGTAATTCCACCCGCTTCTCCGGCAACCACGTTTGCATTTCTTATTTTATCTAAAAGCTTCGTCTTACCATGGTCAACATGTCCCATTACGGTGATTACAGGGGGTCTTTCGACCAACGGACCTTCATTTTCTTCGCTCAAATCAGAAAAATATTTTGCCAGAAGTGTTGCTTCTTGTTCCTGACCAACATCGACGAGTTTAACTTCGGCTCCGATTTCAGCCGCAAACAGTTCGATCATGTCATCTGAAAGAGACTGTGTCGCAGCTACCATTTCACCATGCAACAGCAGAAATCTCACAATATCACCTGCTGATCTGTTAAGTTTGGGAGCGATCTCCTGGGCCGTGGACGACCTTTCGATAATTATCTCCCCCTCGGGAACAGGTGCATTCGAGGGATTGTAGGCCGTTGCGCGAGTGGGTTCTAACTCTTCAACGTTTCTTCGCCTTCGAACACTGGTCTTTTTCTGTGGACGTCTTGCATTCGCAGCTCCTTTGGGCGGCGGGAGTGCCTGATCCGAAGGAGATACCCCGGGTCTGGCAAAACCGGTTCGACTCGGATCAGACTGTGTTGTTTCACCGCGCGTAGTTGTTCGTGGAGTAAATTTTTGCCTGCCAGCAACTGTCGAAGAGTTAAAGCGCCTCGGTGCTGAAGCAGAGCCGGGTCTTTCCGTATCAGACTGAGGTCTCTGCCCGGCCCTGGGAGGCGGAGGAATCGGCTTTCCCGTAGGCGATAACAAAGGCCGAGGCGGAGGAGGAATGGGTTTGCCGGAAGACGACAGTGGTCGAGGCGATTTTGGAGGAATCACGCCGGTTATTCCTCCCGAACTGTGACCTTTTACCTTATTTTCTTCCTCTAAGAGCTGACCTTTATCCTCCAAAGGGCCCGCTGGAGTTTTGCGAGAGATCCGGACAGAACCCGCAGCCTCACCTTTAATTTCGCCGGCTTCAGGTTCATTTGATGCGGCTTTATCGGGTTTTGATTTTGTTGTCGATGATTCTGTCCTGGAAGAAACTACTCTGGAATCATTGGATTTTAAGTTGGTACTGCCGGGGGTTCCTTTTAGTTTTTGGTCTTCATCAGTATCGGCACCGACTGATTTCTCTGATCGCTTTGTGCTTTTAGCTGTAGTTGAATTTAGTTTCGAATCTGTTTGTTTTACAGATTTCGGTTCTTTATCCTTAGACTCTTTATCCGAGGTGGTATAAAGTCCAAGAGTCTTTGCTTTGTTCCTGGCCCGATCGGCCTGCGCTTCTTCTATGGATGACGAGTGACTTTTAACGTCAATTCCCAGCGAAATGCAAAGTTCAAGGGTAGCCTTATTGTCAATCCCAATCTCTTTTGCAAGTTCGTAAACTCGTACTTTTTTGTTTGCCAAAATACTTCCTACTTAATTTAATTTTAAAGACCTGCCGCATTTTGCGTCAGTTCCATTCGTCGGTCCATGCTCCAAAATCAATTTCCTCAAACATATATTTTAAGGGCATTAATCTAATCTAAATTTAATAGATTATACAGTTCCTCTTTTGTTACGATAACCTTCGTTCTGAAAGCCCGTGAAAAGGCATTTTTTTTAAGAGCCATATCAACACACTCTGTCGATCCCGTACATATCCACGCACCCCGAGAGCCG
>DAIDJA010000287.1 GCA_027451605.1 Acidimicrobiales bacterium | reverse complement strand
GTTATCAATGAACAGATGCAACTTGCGCTCTTGGGCGGAGGCGAAAAGTATATACAGAGGCATAAAAACCGAGGTAAGCTGTTGGTCAGAGAAAGAATTGAACTCTTGCTGGACCGATCAAGCGGATTCCTGGAATTGTCGCCTCTGGCTGCCTGGGGGACAAATTTTACGGTGGGAGCCAGTCTGGTAACGGGAATTGGTTCAATATGCGGAACCGAATGCCTGATTTTTGCCAACGACCCTACCGTTAAGGGTGGTTCGACTAATCCTTACACCCTAAAAAAATTAGCACGTGCAGCCGATATCGCTTTGGAAAACTCATTGCCCACGGTATCGTTAATCGAATCCGGAGGAGCCGATCTTCCCACCCAGGCCGAGCTTTTTATTCCCGGCGGAAGAATGTTTAAAGATCTCACCCAAAGAAGTGCCAAAGGACTACCCACAGTTTCGTTGGTTTTTGGAAATTCAACGGCCGGCGGAGCTTACATCCCGGGAATGAGCGACTACATTGTAATGATAAAAAATAGATCCAAGGTGTTTTTGGGCGGTCCGCCGTTAGTTAAAATGGCCACGGGGGAAGAGTCTACCGACGAAGAGTTGGGAGGTGCTGAAATGCACTCAAAGATCTCCGGTTTATCGGACTTTTTAGCCGAAGATGAATACGATGCAATCCGATTGGGACGACAAATTGTTTCCAGGCTTAACTTTACAAAAAAAGGAGCGTTGAGAAGAACTTCGGAGTTTAACAATCCTCTGTATGACATAGAAGAAATTTTGGGAATTGTGACAAGAGATCCTAAAATGCCTTTTGACCCAAGAGAAGTCTTAGCCCGAATTGTAGACGGATCAGAATTCGACGAATTTAAACCCGAATACGGTACTTCCCTCGTAACGGGTTGGGCCGAAATATGCGGGTATCCCGTCGGGGTTCTTGCCAACCACCGGGGTGTACTCTTTAATCAAGAAGCGCAAAAGGCCACTCAATTTATTCAGTTGGCAAACCAGATCAACACGCCCCTTATTTTCTTCCAGAATACCACGGGATATATTGTGGGCAAAGACTACGAACAGTCGGGCATTATCAAAGATGGGGCCAAAATGATAAATGCCGTTTCGAATTCCAAGGTGCCCCATATCACCATTGTAATGGGCGCTTCATACGGAGCCGGAAACTACGGTATGTGCGGTCGCGCTTACAGTCCAAGATTTTTGTTCAGTTGGCCAAATGCAAAGTCCGCAGTTATGGGTAAGGCTCAACTGGCAGGAGTAATGGCAATAGTGGCCAAACAATCCGCACAAGACAGGGGTATACCTTTTGACGAAGATGCCAACGAAATAATGCGACAGATGATTGAAGATCAAATAGAAACTGAGAGCGAAGCCCTGTATCTAAGTTCACTTCTCTATGATGACGGAATAATAGACCCAAGAGACACAAGAAATATTTTGGGAATGTGCCTGTCGGTCGTACACAATAATTCAATCGAAGGAACACGCGGTTATGGGATTTACAGGATGTGATAATGAAGCAAATTGAATCAATCCTCATCGCCAACCGAGGTGAAATCGCCTGCAGAATAATGCGTACGGCAAAAAGGTTGGGAATCCGCACCGTAGCACTTTGTTCAAAAGCGGACCTAAATGCGTTACACGCTAAAATTGCCGACCAGACTTTCGTCCTAGAAGGTAGCACCTCACTTGAAACATATCTCAGCATTGGCCAGATATTAAAAGCCATATCTGCCACTGGCGTTGACGCGGTTCACCCCGGTTACGGTTTTCTCTCAGAAAACGCCGAATTTGCAAAAGCAGTTACCGACTCCGGCACAATCTTCATCGGACCAACTCATTCGGCCATTCGGGAAATGGGTTCCAAATTAAATTCAAAGGTCTTAGCTAAAAAAAGTGGCGTCCCGACTCTTGAAAGTACGGATGTGACAAATTTTTCCAAAGAAGAGCTCATTGCATCTGTTAGCTCTGAAGATTTACCCGTATTAATAAAGGCCTCTTTGGGAGGGGGCGGAAAGGGAATGCGAGTAGTCTATGATTTAAATGAATTGGTCGAATCGGTGGAAACCGCTAAACGTGAGGCTAAATCGGCCTTTTCTGATGAAACCGTATTCATCGAAAAATATATTGAAAATCCGAGGCACATCGAAATTCAAATCTTGGCCGACAGCCATTCAAACGTTTACGCACTTTTCGAAAGAGAATGTTCGATCCAAAGGCGTCACCAAAAGATAATTGAAGAGGCACCTTGTGCGATTCTTTCGCCTGAGTTGAGAAAGCAGATGAGCGATGCGGCCGTCGCCGTGGCAAAAGCCGTAAATTATACTAACGCCGGTACAGTGGAATTTATTCTGGATCAAAAGGGTAATTTTTACTTTTTGGAAATGAATACTCGGCTTCAGGTAGAACATCCTGTCACCGAAATGGTGACTCAACTGGATCTGGTAGAACTGCAAATTAAAATTGCCCAGGGTGAACAAATCGAAGGTTTAATCTTCGAAAAGCCAATCGGTCATGCGATTGAACTAAGACTCTATGCCGAAGATCCCGCACGAGATTTCATACCAAGTCCCGGGAAAATTCAAAGTTTGCACTTTGACGAGGACCTTGTTCGGTTGGACACAGGATACGTGAGTGGCTCAGAAGTTCCCAGCATATACGATCCTATGATCGCCAAAATTATAGCCCACGGTGAAGATCGGAGTCAGGCTATTCTTAAGCTTAAAAAGGCACTTATGAATTCCTGCGTAAGCGGCTTGATAACAAATAAGAATCTATTGATAGGCATCTTAAAAGAAGAAGAATTTAATCAAGCCAAAACTGATACTTTCTATCTGCAACGGCACGACATTAATGATCTGATCTTTAGGGTTGAAAATTCTGTTTTAAACCGGATGGCTGCCGTTGCAACCATAACCTATGCAATTCAACAGAAAAAAGGTTTGGTAAATCAGGAAGGAATTGCGATCGGCT
>DAIDJA010000286.1 GCA_027451605.1 Acidimicrobiales bacterium | reverse complement strand
GGACCTTCCTTCACCAATACCCCAACCGCCTGAATATCACATAATCCGTCACCGGCCTTAATGGTATCTGCCAAATGCAGATCAACCGAATCTTCTTCGGAACCCAGTACGGCAGCCACCCCTCCCTGAGCCCACCTTGTAGTTGAGTCATCAAGGGCGCCTTTGGTCAGAACACCTACTCTTAATTTTTTATCATTAAATGCGGTTGCAAGTTTAACTGCCGCAGTAAGTCCCGCCACCCCGGAACCAACTATCAATACGTCAAGACTGTCTCCCATTACTTTAAATTGGATTCAATATCGCGATTTTGGCTTAGGACTTCGTTTGCCCATCCGACCATATTATCTTCTATGATCCAATTATTTTCATCGACATGAACCACGGTAGGCTCATAACCTTCCAGTTCTTCATTGTCATAATCTCCATAGGTTATTATTATTACTTTGTCGCCGGGTTGCACCAGCCGAGCTGCAGCGCCGTTCAAACAAACTTCATTTGGCTTTCCCAATATCGCGTAAGTCTCAAAACGAGCACCGTTGTTTATATCCAAAATGGCAACTTGCTCATTTTCCAAGATATCGGCCTTTGCCATAAGCTCCGGATCCAAACTAACCGATCCTATGTAATTCAGATTTGCATCGGTTACCGTGGCCCGATGAATCTTTGATTTTAACATTCTTCGTTGCATTTTATTCTCCTAACTTCTCGTTTTACGACTTTCTAAAATTTCTACTTAATACCAATAAAACCATATGATCAGCCTTTCAGCCCCGCAACACCGGCAGACTGCATAGCTTTTTCATTTCCAAAGATTTCTTCACTACCCAAATTATCGATAAGCCTAACATCACCCAATTTCGCAGCTATCAATATACGGACGGGTCCTTCTGCAAATTCAGGAGTCTCAAGTGTCCCTTCAGTCACCACATCGACATATTCCAAATTAATCTCTTCAATTTTTGATATTTGACTTGTAATTCTTTCTTTTAATGCGTCGATTCTTACGGTGCCGGATTCAATAAGTCTTAGTGCATCAAACATAGACCTATAAAGCACTGTGGCAAGACTTAATTGATGGTCATTCAATCTCGCATTTCGAGACGACATGGCTAAACCGTCACTCTGCCTTACCGTCTGGCACCTCACGACTTCTACCGGTATAAACAACTCCTTAACCAATTGGATTATTAACAAGACCTGTTGATAGTCTTTAAGCCCAAAATATGCCCGACACCGACCGACCAAATTAAAGAGCTTTAAAATTATTAAAGCTACTCCGTCAAAGTGACCGGGTCTGTGAGCACCTTCAAACACTGAATTTATATTAGAAACCGAAATATTTACACGATGAACTACAGAGTTCTGAGTGTCCGTTTCATAAATACTCTCAACTGACGGCACAAACACAAAATCGGCTCCGCAATTTTCCAAAAGATCTAAATCACGCCCTAAATCTCTTGGGTAATTGGTTAAATCACCGGAAACATTAAATTGGGTGGGGTTTACAAAAATTGACGCCGCCGTTATATCATTTTCCTGTCTTGACCTTTTTACCAAGGCCATATGACCGTCATGCAGGTAACCCATTGTGGGTACAAATCCGACTGATTTATCTTTAAGTCTCATTGATTCAATAACTCTCTGAAATTCATCGGGAGCTTCTACTATTTGCACAACAACTCCCCTTTTTGAGACAGTTCCTTAAGGTTTTTAATGCCAGCATCAAAATACTCAAGTTCAGACTTGTCCAGATTTTTTATTGCATTTCTTTGCATTTCTACGGTGTCGAAATCTTTTCTCACTACCGGTCCGGTAAGTGCCGCATTAACACCGTAATTTTTCACATCGGCTAAGGAAAATTCAGCTAACTTTATAAAATCTGCAAGCTCAAGCCCGCAAGAATATGCCATTTTTTCAACTTGTCCAGCCAGACCCACTACAAAATTTGAAGCAACCGAGCAAGTGGCATGATAGAGCGCCCTGTCTTCATCGGCGATATTTAAACAGTTTCCGCCCAAACTTTCAACAATTTCTTTTGCCCTTTCATCGCCGGAAACCGCAAAAGATATATTGGATAAAAGTCGTTTACTTCCTGTTTCGGCATTTGGAAGCGGGGCAACCGGATGTATGCTGGCTTTGTTTTCCAACTCCCCCAAAATATCCAAGCCCTTAGATCCTGACAGATGTATCACAACCGGTTTCGGATTTTGAATCTGTTGGCCTGATGAAAAGCTGCACAACATTAAATGTTGTAATTGATTTGCCACACCGGATATATTTGAGTCATTAACCGCAATGATTACGGCTTGACTTAAATTGAGCGCACTTTGAAAATCGGGATTATCGGCAAATCCGCGCTGAAAAGGCCCGAAAACTTCATGACCTACTTCTTTTAGGGCTACCGCAAAAGACTTTCCGGCACGCCCGTTGCCAATTATTGATAGGGTATATCTGTTCACTTTTACCTACGTTCCAGCCCCAAATCGGGTGCCGTTCGCTTGCTTACAATATAAGTTTACCTAATTTTGTGACACCTTTGCAGCTTTTTTTATAAGTCCCTAAATTTACTACTGACTCTAAGTTCTCTCGACTATCCATAAGTTCCAGCAAAGGTTCGATCACGAATGCCCTCTCGCCCATTTTCGGATGAGGCAATGTTAGTACAGGATCATCCAACTTTAAGGTCCCGTATGTCAAAATATCAATATCCAAAGTTCTAGCAGAGTTTTTATAAAATCTCCTACGCCCGGCTTCGGTTTCCAGCTTATGACAAATATCTAAAAGTTCAAATGGCAAAATATCCGTATACAATCGCACGACACAGTTTAAATAAGGACCTTGAGTTTCAATATTTTCCCCTTCGGGTGCTGTATTGTAAAGATTTGAAACTGCAATCATGTCAGGTAGCTGTTGGCAAGCGCCCCTAAGATAAGCCAATCGATTATTTAAATTTGAACCTATGGACAGATAGACATCCCGCTTCAC
>DAIDJA010000285.1 GCA_027451605.1 Acidimicrobiales bacterium | reverse complement strand
GAATTTACGTACCAGAATACCCCTTTTGTAGTTTCTACGGTAGACAATCAAAACATTGTCGTGGGATCTATAGGACAACCGAGTTCAAACGGAAATTCTCTCATGGCCTGGTGGCAATCAACCGCCGATTGGGACAGCCTTTTTGGCTAAGGTCACCGAATAAAACGATTGTTTTGATTTTAACCACAATTTAAAATATCTGCCTACCATTGGAAAAACTGGAACAATTTCAGCCTTATTAAAAATTGTTTAACACGCTGACCACAAAAGTAACTAATCCATTTCATGATGGCACTATCGGTTTCATGTCACATATAATGCCCTCCGCCTTAAACCAAAAACTGATGCAACAATAAATCTCTAAAATAACCGACTGTATTAATTTGACATTTTCATTTTTTACTCAAATACGCCTATGACAACTTCAGACGCCCGGTTTTGTATTAACGAAGTCATATCAAAAATAGTTTTAAAATAGCCAGAATCTTGGAGCAATTGGCTTTTCAAAATCGAGTGCCACTTCAATATTCGTGAACCTCGACATTTGTTTGATTTTATTTCATGCCAAGATAATCACTCTTCTTGAGGGTCGTTGGCGATTGACGGTTCATCCATATACATAGACTGCCCCCTAAATAAAGCACTGTGTTTGACACTTCTTTCAATCGAGATGATCGATACAGTATATGACAGGAACATAAAAACAGAAAAGGCCTGTACTGCCAACCATAAATAACTTCCTATTGTAGAATTCAAAGACGTGAAGTAATCATTAAGTGCATGTAAAACCACGGGGATCAATAGACCGCCGACAATTAATTGAATCCTCCTCCGCGGGAAAAATATTGCAAGACCCACGAATGACGCTGAAATTGCCACCCATATCGAATGAGAAAATGCGTCATCCAAACTCCTAAATGCCACCAAGAACAGACCCGTTATATCCACACCGGCGATATTGGCATTTACCATCTGACCGGTATTAGTGGTAACCGTAACTGGAAAATTCACCACGGAGGATGCAATATAGCCCTGAGCTTCAAGAGTCCCTGCCATAATCCCCGAAATCGACCCTAAGAACATCCAAAACTTGACGCTAAACTCTTTGTTCTTTGTATTCATCAATGCAAGTATTAACACCGGCAATAACTTGGTTCCCTCTTCGATGATTCCGGGGCTGATTAGGTCTAAAAATGGATTAGACAAGGATTTAATTCCGGTACCCCTCTCAAGGCTTGCAACAATAGAGTGACCGGCACCTCCCCACAAAATGATTTCAGCAACCAATACTATTGCAATATATCCGTAACCTTTACTTGTGATCTTGCCGGGTTTTATAATGTACCAGAATATAATTGCCCAAAGAGGTGCGAAAAATAGCGAAAAAGCCCAACTAAATTGACCGAGTGTCGCTCCTGAACTAGACCCGGATAAAAATATTGCCAAAAATGCTATCGGGGCCAGTCCATAAACAGCAACCAAGATTCTGGGCAGTTCGAATAATTTTTTATTTTTCAACCAAGAACTTATCGGGAAGAATATACTGATAATTTCTTTCGTTACTTCTTGTCCGGAATGCCCCGGAGTCGCCGGTTGTGCACCGGGATAATATCCCTGGTATTGAGGTTGCATTCCCTGAGGAAAATGTCCCTGAGGAAACTGTCCCTGAGGAAACTGTCCCTGAGGAAACTGTCCCTGGGGAAACTGTCCCGGATTAAAAGGTTGTCCTCCCGGGACAAACCCGGGATAAGGCTGTTGAGCCATTCCCGGCGGATACTGACCGGGTGGAGTGGGATATTGTTGTTGCTGTTGATAGGGTGGCTGAAATTGCTGTTGACCCGGAGGGGGAGGCAGTGTCGTCTGTCCGGGAAACTGCGGACTGCCTTCGGGGCTTGAAACTACATTATTTTGATTAACCTGCGGGACTGCCGGAATCAAATTAATTATAGGACCGTCACTCCCGCCCAACTGTATATCACAAGGTGCATTAATCATCTGTGATGTGACTGGGCTTCCTGCCATATATGCCGGCGACTTACCTATGTTTTCAAATACCCATGAAGCACCCGAAAAAGAAAGTCTCACCTGTTCTCTCGATACTCTTGGATCCTCAATACTTATAGTGGAAACTTGGCCCCGTCCCAATATTGCAACTTGCCCCGGAGCCAGATCTATTGACTTACCCTGGCAACTCACATGTAATTCATTCATAATTAACTCCAACCCGATAAATATTTGGAAACTAATCTGTATTAGTTGAGCATTATATTTGAAGTCGACTGTTTAATTAAAGTTAAAATCCAAAGGATAACGCTAACTTTTTAAGCCTAGCATATTGCCTATTGAATTGCATATTTTCCTTAGAATTCGTATTTAAGAAAAATTCTTTCAAATAAAAACCCAGCTTTAAAATTAAATTATAGGGATCTGCCACCAAATCAATCCGCAACCAGCTTCAATTTCGTTGTTAAATTTTACCTAAAATAGCCGGTTAAATGTTGATAAATATCTACTTTAGGATTACGCGGTATTAGCCATCTATAGATGTTGCCATTTCGTAAAATCTATTATTTCACTTCAATTTAGATAAGCCTTTAGATATCCAAAGTCTGAAAATTAAAATGGAACTACCGGAAATGAGCGAACCTATCACTTTTGCAAAGCTAACTTGTTAATGATTATTGGGAAAACTTAGCTTCCAACGTCCTTGCTATCTCAAGCGCATCGTCTACGGATTTACCGCTTCGTCCAATTAGCCAACAAGTTAAAGGTGCCGCGGTACGCTCCGAACTGTGTGCCGATATTCCGGCGATTTCTAAAAGTTTGTCAATTTCTTGCTGGGATACGGAATCAAGACCAACCGCGGCCGCAAATTCCTGTACCCAATCGTTGAATGAAGTCGTCATAAATTCAGCATATCACCTAATTGTTGGTTCAATTCTAATATTTTGACAATTGACATACCTTACGTATAGTTCTTATTTCTACATAAATTGTTATA
>DAIDJA010000284.1 GCA_027451605.1 Acidimicrobiales bacterium | reverse complement strand
CAAAAACGGTATCTTCGTCCATATTTTCGGGATCCAAGTCCGGTGTAGATCCAAGTTGTCCAAGTGCTCTTGGCCTTCTGGAAAAGGCAACGTTGATCGGAGCCAAAAAGATGTGAAGGTGTTTCGAGTAAACAACCAGTACTAAAAATCCACAGATTATACCGACATTTGCCAGCAGTGCCACAGTTTCAATAACCGAATTGACACTGGAACCCAAAGGGTGCAGGGCCTTTGCCAGAATGTGAGAGGCAAACGCACCCCATCCGTAGGGGAAATGCCCGGTATTTATCTGTGCGGAGCGATAAAGCCAAAGCGATATAAGTACTCCTGAAATCATTAACAAAACCAGCCATGCCGCATCGGTATGCGATCCGTAAAATCTGGATTTTCTTTCAATTCGTTTTGGGTTTTGTGCCAACCTGATGGCCGCAAAGACAAGTAAGGCAACTAAAATTGCTACCATAAAAAGATCTTCAAAAAAACCGAGAATTGCCCAGTGACCGATTATCGGAATGGCAAATGATCTGTCAAAGAGATCCCCCCAAGCTTCAATTATCGTAAAACCGAGGATTAAAAACCCCCAAAATGTTATTGCATGAGCGAACCCGGCAACTTTTTTCTTTAGAAGCTTTTTTTGACCGATAACTTCGATCAATTCTGTGGTAACGCGCTTTGCTAAAGCAGATTTTCTGTTGGAATCTTTTTTCCCAGACTTAATAAGCTTAAAAAGCCAAAAGAGTCTTCGTCCGCCGATAACAAAAGCACCGGCAGTGAAGAGCAATCCGATAACGATTCGTACTATCAATTTAACTAAGCTCCTTTATCTAATTAGTCGTTTTTGAAATTTTCAAAGTATCTGCTGGGGGTAGGTCCTTTTTGGTTCTTATATTTTGAACCTAATTTTCCAGTTCCGTAAGGTGTCTCAGAGGGTGTAGTCATCTGTATGAAACTGATTTGCCCGATTTTCATTTCGGGATACAAAATTATAGGGAGGTTTGCGACATTGGAAAGTTCCAAGGTGATATTCCCGGAAAATCCCGCATCGATATATCCTGCTGTGGAATGGATCAAAAGACCCAATCGTCCCAAAGATGACTTGCCTTCCAGACGCCCAACCAAGTCGTCAGGTAAGCCGATTGTTTCTTTGGTAGAACCTAAAACAAATTCTCCGGGATGCAGAACCAAGTATTGGTCCAAAGGAACTTCGACGAGCTCGGTTAACTCCTCTTGGTCGAGTTTAACGTCTATTACGGCAGTAGTTTGATTTCTAAATACTCTGAAAAAATTATCCAATCTCAAGTCAATTGACGAGGGCTGTATTGCAGTTGTATCGAGCGGATCGATTAAAATGCGTCCGGATTTAATTTCTTGCTTAATTGTAACGTCAGACAGTATCATCTTGAATTTTTAAATGTCGCTGTTATATTTGGTTTGACCCCGTTAAAACTTATATATTTTCTTGGTAAGTTTCATATCTTTTATGATCATTCGGAGCCGCAAATCTGCGACAACGTACATGAAAGCTTTTGCTCGAATTGCGAGCAATTAGCTCAATACTCAATTTTAGATTAAAAATAAGGTATACGGTTTTAATTTAATAAATAAGCGTTAAATCTATCCTCGGCAACCGGACGAATTGAAATTTAATTTAAGTATTGAGCAATCAGATTATCAAAGCCTCTTGGATTTACTTTGAACCGGTTGCTATTTAAAGGCTTGATAGTTGAATTTGCTGAATTTGGCAATTAAAATTGTTCCATGGAACAAGATGTTGTAAAAGTGGTGGAACAACAGATCGAGCAAATTGAAAAGACTTTGGAGCGTATGAGAAATAATACGTTTGCGGTGTGTGAAATTTGCGGAACTCACATTTCACTTGATGAAATTCTTGTCGATCCGCTTTTAACCAAATGTAAAGCCCACCAAAATACCTGAACATCGGTTATTTCTAAATCTTCGATGTCCAGATATCTCAGTGACTTTTAAAAGTTACTTTTTGGTCTCCCAAAATATGCGATCAATTTCGGCGATTTCATCTAGGAGCCTGTCGGCAATCGCAACGTCATTTGTTTTCTTTGCTTCCCCGGCAGACTTAGTAGCTTTCCAGAATAGTGAATGTAATTCGGGGAATTTTTCTACGTGTTCGGGCTTAAAGTAGTCGGTCCAAAGAACCCATAGATGGTGTTTGACCAGTTCCGCTCTTTCTTCTTTAATAAGGGTAGCTCTTATTTTAAATGTCTCATCATCGGATGCATTATGTTTTTCCATCGTTGCTTTCACCGACTGTGCCTCGATTCGTGCTTGAGCCGGGTCATAGACACCGCACGGCAGATCACAGTGAGCTGATACAGATTCCGGAACTATAACCTTTTCTGCAAATCCTATTAGTTTGGGCACTAATTTCAATTTATTACCTCCATATTTTTTTCATTTGTTATTTTTTGACAGTATGTTGCAGAAGCCTCTGCATTCTAATTGTATAAGTTATCTTAATATGAGTTTGTCATTGATGTTCCCGCGTCAACCTAAATGTGGTTTGAATTTAGAATTCGTCGACAAAAACAATCCAAAACCGGTTTTTACTGTGCAAAGGCCACAAAGTCAAATAAATGGGTTTCGTTAAATGAATGGACTTTTGAAAATTTTAGAATTATAGTAAATTGCGTATAGAATCGACATTTGTATATGACTTCAGGCGCAGATAAACATATAAAACTTCTATTTGTTTTCTATTTCTTGGCGGGAGTATTAGTGTGCTTAAGATTTAGATTTAAAATTTTCGAAGTCTACGGTGATTCCATGGAACCTACATTATTACGTGGTGAAAAACTTGTAGGTATTTCCCATCTTCGACTTAGAACAGGCGATATTGTGGTTTTTGAAGGCGGTATAGGAGTTAATAAACTGATAAAACGAATTAAGCTCATTGAAGGAAACAAAGTTATCGTTGAAGGCGATAATCGTATTCATTCAACTGACTCCAGACAGTTTGGTCCCATCGACAA
>DAIDJA010000283.1 GCA_027451605.1 Acidimicrobiales bacterium | reverse complement strand
GATCCCGATTACGTTGCACGAGGAGGGATTGGATAAGGTAATATGCAAGCTATTAAACATAGATATTGACGAACATCCGATTAACCTGTCGGGTTGGGAGGAGATGCTCGACAAAGTAAAGTCGTCACAAAAAGACGTTAAAATCGGAATAATCGGGAAATATGTTAATTTACCCGACGCCTATCTTTCGGTAGTTGAAGCCCTCAGGCATGCCGGTTTCCGACATGGTGTTAAAGTCGAGCCACTGTATATCCAAGCGGAATCCATAATTGACTTGATAGATCCGCACACCGAAATAATAACCGGAGATTTTGAACAACCCGTTAAGAGCTTAGACGAGCTTGACGGGATAGTCATTCCGGGAGGTTTCGGCGAACGAGGTGTAGAAGGAAAGATTGCAGCCGCCGAATATGCCAGGACCAGAAATATCCCCTGTCTCGGACTATGCTTAGGTCTTCAAGTAATGGTATGCAGTTATGCAAGGAACGTGGCGGGACTTTTAGATGCTAATTCAACCGAATTTAATCCATCAACCAGAAATCCGGTCATAGATTTAATGGAAGAACAGGGTGACGTCGTTGAAAAGGGTGGAACCATGAGGCTTGGTTCATACTTAGCTAAACTTTTGGCGGGTTCCAAGGTATTTGAGCTCTACGGGGATGAAGTTGTATCAGAGCGGCACAGACATCGTTATGAGGTTAATTCGAACTTTCATTCGAAGCTGCTTGAAGCAGGTTTAATCTTTTCCGGAATGTCACCGGATAAAAAACTGGTGGAGTTCATTGAAATTGAGAATCATCCATTTTGGGTGGGAACTCAAGCTCACCCCGAATTTAAGAGTAGACCCGATCGCCCGCACCCCCTGTTTGTGGGCCTAATTGATGCCGCCATATCACGTAGCGAGTCAAAGAGTGCGCGGTTGATAGACATTGACACCGTTTAAGAAAGTCATCTCTACAAAATTGTAGGGCGCTAAATCGGTTTAGCGACTGGATGAAACCGGAGAACGAAGGATTTTAAGATGGCCTCAGGTGAATCTTTGGTTAAAAGGGAACTTCCGCTACCGGTAACGGAATACCTCAACTATCTTGCCATTGAAAAAAATCTCGCCGAACTTTCAATCAAATCTTATCGTCGTGACATTGCGGCTTTCTTAAGTTGGGCCGCAGATTGTCATTTTGATGATATTACTCAAATAACCGAAGATCAGATTGAGGAGTTTCTCGCACAAAGGATCGATCAAAATTATAGCTTTGCCTCAACTTCAAGACTTTTGACAAGTTTGAGGGGTCTTTTTAAATATCTCGTAACAGAGGGTTATCTTCAGTCGAATCCGACAAAGTTTGTCGCCGGTTTAAAAAAGACCAAGAGCCTGCCGAAAGCCCTGACAATACAGGAAGTCAGCCGACTTCTTGATTCTTTTGACCAAAATGACAATGTCGGCAAGAGGGATAAGGCGATGTTGGAGCTACTTTACGGTTCGGGTCTCAGGATTTCCGAACTTGTAAGTTTAAATCTACATGACCTGGACTTGGAGTTTGGTTTCGTAAAAGTTACCGGTAAGGGTTCCAAGCAGAGGATAGTTCCTTTGGGAACCAATTCGCAAGTTGCGATCAACAGGTGGCTCGATCATGGAGTCAGAGACTCGTTGTTCAGGGAAAAGACAACCAAAAGATCGGATTTGGAGGCACTTTTTCTTTCTCAAAGGGGAACCAGAATTACCCGTCAGGGGGCGTGGTTGATTTTAAAGGAGAGGGCAAAGAAGTCTGGTTTGGACGTAAACTGGTATCCTCACATTCTAAGGCATTCTTGCGCAACTCATATGCTTGAAAATGGAGCGGATTTAAAGATAGTTCAAGAAATGCTCGGACACGCGTCAATAGTAACTACCCAGATCTACACCAAGATAACCGTCGAAAATTTAAAGAAGCAGTATTTCAAAGCTCATCCGCGTGCTAATCTTGATTTAAAATAGTATTGTATTATTATGGGAACGCAAATTAACAAAGAGAAACTTTCGGTATATCGGCCGCTTCTTGAGAGCGAGCGGGTGGAGCTGTCTGAAAGATTGGCCGAATTCGGAGAAGGGGGAACCGGCTTAAACTATGACTCCAATTTTGCGGATTCATCCCAGGTCACCGCGGAACGTGGGGAAGTGGATCGCCTTATTTTGGAACTTAAAGATGCGCTGACTCTTGTAGACTCAGCATTAAATAAGATAGAACACGGAACTTACGGTATATGTGAGAACTGTGGGGCAGAGATTTCAGAAGCTCGGCTTGAGGCCAAACCGTCGGCCCGATACTGTATTGACTGTGCCGGCAAGGTCCGGCCTGGCAAGAAATAGTTTTGGCAAGAAATAGTTTTGGCAAGAAATAGTTTTGGCAAGAAATAGTTCTGTTCGGATCGCAGCTGATATCAGAATTTCCCTCAATTGAAGGTGTTACTATCCTAAATTAGGCCCATCGCGGTTCTGGCGGCCTTTACGAAAGGGTCGGACCTTTCAAAGGCCTTATTTTTGCCCTTTTCCAAGATATCTTTTACGTCATTTAAACTATTCTGAAATTCGACTGCCTTTAACCGGATTTCACCTAAGCTTTCGTTTAAAATTTCGGATACATCTTTCTTCAACGGTCCGTATCCGCTATATCTGTCTGCAATTGTCGCCGGCTCTTCATCGGTGAACGCAGCATAGATCTCCAGTAGGTTCGCGACTCCGGGTTGCTTAATGGGATCATAATTTACGCTATTTAAAGAATCGGTTACGGACCGCTTGATTTTTTTGTCCACTACTTCGGGAGGATCCAAAATATAGATGATTCCCCCTTCTGAGTCGGCAGACTTTGACATCTTAGAAGTCGGATCCAAAAGATCCATGACTCTGGCACCTTGTTTGGGAATTATCGCCTCCGGAACAGTGAAGACTTTGCCGTATGTGGTGTTAAACCTTACGGCTATATCTCTTGTAAGTTCAAGGTGTTGTTTTTGATCCTCGCCGACGGGGACTTGAT
>DAIDJA010000282.1 GCA_027451605.1 Acidimicrobiales bacterium | reverse complement strand
GCTCCCAGTCAGTTATTACGGCATTGAAGGCGCTTGATTCTTGTTTAACTGTGTTGAGTAGATGTTCATGGACTTGGTTTCCGAAAGAGTCTTGGGCTATCCGTGAATTTTCAAAAAGCGAAATCGCCTCGGTTATATTAGATGGAATCCTTTCTACATTTTCAGAAGTATAACCGTTGCCTTGTAGTACTTCTTCGAGTTGTAAATTGTTATTAATACCGTACAGCCCAGCAGCTACGGTAGCTGCCAATGTGATATAGGGGTTTACATCCGCACCGGGAATCCGATTTTCAATACGCATTGACTTTCCCTTGCCCACAAGTCTAAACCCACAGGTTCTGTTATCTATGCCCCAAGCAATTGCTGTGGGGGCCCAAGACCCGGGAACATAACGTTTGTAAGAATTTACATAGGGTGCATAGAGTACGGCGAATTCTTTAGCGCATTTAAGCTGACCCGCGATCCAATTTTTTCCTATTTCAGACAAATTATTACCGTCATTAATGTCTGCCATCAATGATCTGTTATCCTTTAGGCTCCATAGGCTGGAATGAACATGACAGGATGAACCTACTTCGTCTAATGACCACTTAGCCATAAATGTGACGCTTTTATCATTAAGTGCGGCAATCTCCCTTACTCCGTTCTTAAAGAGCATATGATTGTCGGCACAATTTAGTACATTGTCAAAGGTAATATTAATTTCGTGTTGGCCGTTACCGGCTTCGCCTTTAGAAAATTCAATTGGAACCGAGGCAATAAGCATGTCATTTCGAATTTGACGAATTATTTTCTCTTCGAGGGATGTCTGATAGATCTGATAGTCTTCAATGCCCGAAGATTTGGGATTTAAGTTAGAAAATCGCTTTTCTTTTACCTGCTTAAAACTCTCGTCAAATAAAAAGAATTCCAACTCGGTACCGGTCTTAACAGTGTACCCCATCTCTTTTGCTTTTTCAACCTGGGCCTTAAGTATCGAACGGGGAGCAACCGAGATAAGTTCATCGTTTTCCGTAAGAGTGTCACAGACTATCATCGCCGTAGATTCCAACCACGGAATTGTTCTGACCGTATCAGTGTCACAAATGAGTTTCATGTCACCGTAGCCGGTTTCCCAATTCGTGAAGCTGTACCCCGGCAAAGGGTTCATGTCAACATCAACTGCGATTAAGTAATCACACGCCTCAATTCCTTCGTCTAAGACGTGCTCGACGAAGTGGCTTCCGACAACTCTTTTGCCGACGGGACGCCCTTGAAGGTCGGGAATTACGACAAGTACCGTGTCGATGATACCGTTTTCTACATCTTGTTTAAGTTGGTTTAAATCATAGAACATACAATAGTAGTTTATTCCGGAGTTACGTAGGCCGCAGTAATTCCGCCGTCAACCAACAGAGAAGCCCCCGTAACGAAAGACGAGTCATCGCTTGCCAGAAATAGCGCAGCCTTTGCTATTTCTTCGGCCTTTCCAAAACGACCCATCGGAATGTGCACAAGTCTTCGCTCCCGTCGTTTCTCATCAGATAAAAGTTCTTCTAATAGAGGAGTCTGGATGGGGCCGGGGCAGAGCGAGTTAACCCGAATGTTCTTACGTGCATATTCGACCGCTATCTCCCTTGAAAGAGCTAATACTCCACCTTTGGATGCGGTATAGGCAACTTGAGCAGTAGCGGCCCCCACAAATGAAACAAATGAAGCTACATTTACTATTGAACCGCCGTTTGATTTAAGCATTAAAGGAACGGCGTGTTTGCAGCACAACCACAATCCTTTAAGATTTATATCCTGAACACGATCCCAAGTAGTTTCAGGTGTGTCCAAGACCCCACCGTCATCAGCCGGAAATATTCCCGCACAGTTAAATAATACGTTTAAAGAATTAAATTTACTATCAACTTCATCAAAAAGTTCTTTTACGCTTTCGGAGTTTGAAACGTCAACTTTGATTGCAGCAAATTTGTCACCATATGTAGAGGATAATTCGTCGGTATTGTCTAAGTTAAGATCAGCGGCAACAACCGTTGCCCCTTCCTCTAAAAATAACTTAACAGACGATAATCCAATACCGGATCCGCCACCCGTGATTACCGCAACTTTGTCTTGCAGTCGCGCCATAATTTAAAACCACCTTTGCTATTTTGAAAATTCTAATTTCTGAATTTAGGTTAAATAATTCAAATTTCAGAATGTAAATACCTGTCGGATGATGTTTCCGGATCGCAGGTTATCCAAGGCGGTATTGACTTCTGAGATATCCATTTTAGCGGAAATCATCGAATCCAAATCTAATCTTTTTGACTGATATAGACGAATTAGCCTAAGGAAGTCTCTTCTCACATTAGCCGATCCGTAATAGGACCCGAGGAACTTCTTTTCCTGGAAGAAAAGTTCAAATGCGTTGAATTCAATCATTTGATCCATTCGACCCGCTCCGACTACAACCGCTGTACCGCCACGTCTAACTATGTCGTATGCATTTCTGATAGTTGGGGGAATTCCTATACATTCAATGGCATAGTCGGCACCTTCCCCATTTGTTATGGAGTCAACAACAGACTTTAAGTCTTCCGGTTTAGTCGAATGCGTTGCTCCAAACCTTTTAGCATCTTCTAATTTTGAGTCTTGAGTGTCAACAGCTATGATCTCAGCTGCTCCTGCAATCTTTGCTCCCTGAATTGCCGAAATCCCGACTCCACCGCATCCGAAAATAACTACCGACGATCCGGGTACAATTTTTGCGGTATTTAGTGCGGCTCCGACTCCGGTCATTACCCCACAGCCAATCAAAGCTCCTATTTCGTAAGGTACGTCACTGGGAATTTTAATGGCAGCCACATCGGGTACAATCATTTCTTCACAAAATGTACCGTTGCCTGCAAATCCATAAACGTCCGTTTCATTTTGTTTGAAATGAGGAGTATACCCCTGAGAAATTAGGAATTGAAGGCATAGATGGTAATCTCCTCGGATGCATGCGCTACAGTTACCGCAAGATGCATTCCACGCCAAAATT
>DAIDJA010000281.1:294-3025 GCA_027451605.1 Acidimicrobiales bacterium | reverse complement strand
TTTTGCAATCAGCTAATTTTGATTGGAAAAAAAATGGTTGAATTTCAGAAAATTAAGTTAGCTTAAGTTGCTTTTGGTCTTAAGCAGAGCTTTGGCTATCACCTTTAAGGCCAATGTCTCATCGGCGCCTTCAAAGATAGAGAGGACTCTGGAATCAACAAAGTATCTGCTTACCGGAAATTCCTCGGCATAACCCATGCCTCCGTGAATTTGCATTGCTTCTCTAGATAACCATTCTGCCGCTTTGCATACGTAGGCTTTGATCATCGATGCTTCCATAGAACCTTTCTTTTCACCCATGAGTTTTGCGACTTCATATGTAAAGCTTTTCGAAGCGCTAAGGATTACGTTCATCTTTCCGATTTTGGCCTTGGTGAGCTGGTAATTGATAATGGGCTCGCCGAATACGACTCGGTTTTCTGCATATGATTTAGCCGCTTCGAGAGAAGCCCGCATCACCCCGATGGCACGTGCGGCAGTCTGGAGTCTTCCGTTTTCAAATCCTTGCATTTGAAGGTAGAAACCTTTATTTAAACCGGAGTCTTCACCGATCAGTTTTTCTTTGGGTACCCACCAATTATCAAAGGCAATTTCATATGAGTGCATCCCTCTATATCCGATGGTATCGATAGGTCTGCCTTCCATTTTGCCTGCGGGCAGATCCTTTGGTCTTGTGTCGAGGTTTTCTTGAGTAAATATAAAACCTTTCGGGTCTCCTTGTGGCTTTTCTACGATAAAAAGTGACAGACCTTTGTGTCCCATACTTCTGTCCGGATCGGTTCGAGCCAAAAGCATCAGGACATCGGCTCTGGCCGCAAATGTACACCAGGTTTTTACGCCATTTATGAGATAACCTTCATCTCTATAGGTTGCCATAACTTTGAGTGAGGCCACATCCGAACCATAGTCTGGCTCGGTAACTGCTACTGCCGCCATGATTTCGGTTGTAGCCAATCTGGGAAGAATTTCTTTTTTTTGAGCTTCAGTTCCTCCGGCTATTAACGCCCGAGCCAGTATTTCCGGTCGGGTTATAAGAGATCCTCCTATTCCGAGTGATCCCCTCGAAAGTTCCTCAGTTGCGATAACCATACCCATGTAATCGTGGCTGCCCCCTGTAGCAAACCCTCCATACTCTTCCGGTATCGAAAGTCCGAAGGCACCGAGTTCGGCTAACCCGCTAATAATGTTCTCGGGTACATCCCCGTTTTTCCGGTGAATTTCGTCTGCTACCGGTATTATTTCTTCTTGGGCAAATCTCCTGAATGTTTCGGCAACCAGTTCGAAATCTGAATCAAGTGAACTTGTCGGTTCGATATCAGCAAGCTCCGCAAGTAACCCGGGATCTCTATACTTTGTCACAAATGGCTTTGACGCTTCGTCGTAATTCTCTTCGATTCCCCATAGGGCTTCTCTGCCATAAGTTTTTAACTTTATGTCGTAGGCCGCTTCGGCTATAAAGGCTAAGGACAATATTTGATCGTACTGATTTTCATTTATACAGTTCAGACAGTGTTTGGCAATATAATAAGCTGCGGCACCGTGGGCCAGGTCATAAAGTAATACCTGTTCGCGATCAACTTCATCAGAACTCATTTTTGCGAGTCTGTCAATTACCCCCTCAATTGCCTTTCGCATTGCATCAACTGCTATTTTTGCGCTTTCTAAATCTTGTTGGCTAATTTCAAAAGTCATAGATTAAACATTAGTTTAAATTTAAGCGAATCATTTTATGTTTTGTGTTGGATTACATCGCCGGTGACGTTAATTTCAAATGTCAAAATTTAGGATTATTCAACTTTTATTTAAAGTCAAACAAAGTCAAACTACAAAACCTAAGGTTTACCGCAAAGTAGTTTATCCTTTTAGTGCGAAAGGCTATTTTTGAGCGATCGCTGTAACTAGGGGAGGTAATATAACAGGTTCTGTTCCCGGATCAACTTCAGTTAAGTAGTGCAAATAGTCCACAACCGGACCATCTTTAATCCCGACGGGGGCTTCAGCCCAGACGTCAATAAGTTTAAGGTTGGCCTCCAGAATCAATTTTGGAAGTAGAGCCCCTATATCTTGATGTTTTGCATCGGGCATAGAGAGAGGTTTCAAATTTATTCTCCCGGCAGTTGTAACGGGTTCTTGTATTACGATCCACCCGTCGGGCTTAATTGCTTCTTTCATTTTTTTTATGACGGTAATGGGTGAATGCACATGAAGTAAAAGAAACCGGCAAAATGCTAAATCTACCTTTTCGGGCAACGTAAGCTCTTCGGCATTTTGCGTTAAAGTTAGGACTTGAGCGTGTGCGGTTGCAGCCGCTTCTGCCGTTAGGTCTCTTGATTGAGGATCGATATCAACTGCATAAACTCGCCCATTTTTCCCGGCCAGTTTAGCCAATGCTACCGAAACATCTCCCCCTCCGGCTCCTACGTCAACACAGGTAAATCCAGGTTTAATTCCCAACCGATCGAGAGCCGTCTCCAGCGGTCTTCTATAGACATCATTTCTTAATTGGAGATTTAGTGGCATAGTAGTCCCGGGTGCTAGTTTTTGACTTAAATAATTAGGTTCTTCAGTTTAGTTTAATCTCTGTTGAAGACAGTATTGTTCGATCCTTTTCTCTTATTGAACCTGAGTCTGTGACGTAGTTGAATTAAGTCACAGATTGGCCTTATGGACTCGGTCGAAGATTGGAGCCTCTAAACCATATTGTAAATTTTTTATTTGAGTTTAAATTTAA
>DAIDJA010000281.1:0-284 GCA_027451605.1 Acidimicrobiales bacterium | reverse complement strand
AATTTAAATACCTCTTCCAAAAAATCAGATTATAAGCAGAGGCGATATTTGCAACGGCTTAACCATGGTAATCTTTGGTAAAGTGTTTAAAACTTGTTTTCTGTGGACACTAAAGAACAATATTTTTACAATATTTATTAAATGGGATTTAGGTAGGTTAGATGAAGGTAAACATGATGCTATGCGATGCCGCTCAAGTGGCAGACGGGAAGCTGTACATACTTGGTGGTGGTTGGTCAATTTTAGTGCCTAAGCCGATACCTACCGCAATTGCCCTGAGGTTT
>DAIDJA010000280.1 GCA_027451605.1 Acidimicrobiales bacterium | reverse complement strand
AGATCGTCGGCTCGCCTGTTCGGTGCGTCGGCCGGTAGCCGACACGCCACAAGCGGATCTTGCCGAACGTGGTCGCGACCTCTTGCGGCGTCTTGCGCTTGAGCCGCGTATACAGGTCGCCCTCGAATACGACATGCACCGGCAGGGCAGCGACCTGGCTCGGCTCAACCCGGTTGTACGCCCACTCGATGCCGACGCGTGCCACTTCCTGCGTCAAAGTTCGCATCTGTTGTTCCAACTCCAAAGTGGCCTGCGGGTTGCCCGGCTTGCAGACAAATTCCTCCAAAAACCGCTTCAAGCCTTGCAAGGTCGGTGCCAGCGCGTCTCCCAAAGCGACTTCCGGCGGCGTCTCCTCGGCAGAATCGGTGCGCCCGACAGTTGCCGCCGCGACACAGAGATACATAGAATAGTTCATGTGGCGTCCTTGCCTTTGAGAATTTTTTCCTAATGTTCTTGTTGAAGCAAGGACGCCGCTTTTTTCAAGCCCCCTGGAACCTACGCTTCAGACAATCGCCAAAAGGTCGAAATCCGGCTACTTCAAGCGCACCAGAGAGACCGCACCCCTTGGAGAACCCAAAAAAGAGGATCGTAATTCTTCTTCGGCCCAAATAAAATCACCGAAAGAATCTGATATAATTTTCATTTTAGATTCTTTCGATGTGAATCTTGTAATTAAATCTCCAAATGGACTCGAAATATCTCTTAAAGGAACCTTAGATAGCAAAGGAGTAATTAAAATTACAAGTGGTCAGTCATATGGATTCAATTATACTCGATTTAATGGAGTTAAATTTCAACTCTCACAGGACATTTCAGCCAATGAAATAAAGAATACACTTTCAATAATAGCTACTCCAATTCAAGAAATTACCTTGGAAGGTCGTCTTTCAGCTAATAATTTAAAACCTTCGGCAATTGATCTCATTGGAACAAAAAAATTGGGGGATGCAGCTTTTTTTGCTACTCTAGATATAGGTGAATTTGGAATCAATCAGGTTGGAGTTGGTATGGAATACAAGGGACTTTTAGGACGATTTCCGTATCGTGTATCCGGGGGAGTATTCTATAATTTAAAGTCTTTACCTCAAAATTCTTCTTCCTCTCCGATCAGGGATCATCTTCTTCCAGAAGGAATTTTTGGATTTACACCTTTACTAAAAATTGAAATTCGCTGGTAGCTATTATCTGAATTTCTTATTATATGATAATTAATCACTATTGAAAAAAATAAGTGCCTCTTAGATTTGGATTTTTTTGGTCAATATAGTCAGGAGTTAAAAAATGAAATTCATACAAGCCATCTCAGTCGCCCTAGTCATACTTGGAAATACGAGTGGTGAGGCCAAGAAAATCAGTGCGAAAGAGGTTATCTTGAAATCAATTGAAGCCGTTGGAGGCAAAGCTGCTTGCAAACGATTCGAATCCGCACATGCCGTAGGTGAATTGAAAATGTTTGCTGATGATAAAATTATCGCGGTACATTTTGAAAGTTGGTGCGTTCCCCCTTTACTACTCCGAAGAGAATTTACCAAGGAAGAATTTGGAAAGCAGGTGAAATCAATTTATGTGCTTAATAAGGACAATGCTTGGTACAAACATGGGAAAAATCCAACTATCCCCATAACAGGATCAGATTTTGAACGATATAAATCAACATGTGCTGATATTTTGTTTCTGTCGCTTTATCGTATCGTTGAAGACGAACAATTTAAAATTTGTTTACTTGATTCGGTTCTCAAGAATGATGAGCAATGTTATCAAGTTTTGGTCCGTCGAGATGGAAATTCTGATAAAACACTTTGCTTTTCAATGAAAACCTATCTGCTTACCTCCGATAGTGAAGTGAAAAAGATAAATGGATCTGATCAAAATGAAAAAGTTGAAGTTGTATTTTCTGAATATCGCAAATTTGGCGATAAGATGATTCCGTGCAAAACCATACAATATACTGACTCAAAAAAAGTTGCAGTTTGTAAATTAAAAAGTATTACGCCGATTGAAAAACCAGACGATAATTTATTTAAAAAGCCTGAATAGTTTTATTCACTCAGTTCCGGTAGAGGCTGCTATTTTGAGCAGAACTTCCGACAAATGCGACAAGAGAAGGGTCGGAACTCCCACTCGGCTCGCTCAAAAGCCGCGGACCTGACAAGGCACTCCGGCACTCCGCGTTCACCGCCTTCATGCCCCTGTTGTTCACCGACCGATACCCTATTTTATGATTTCGCAACCAGGAAGCTTGGTGCGCAACTCCGCCATGCGGGCATCGGACACCTGCGTTTTGGAAAGGTTGAGGGACTGAAGTTTGGTAAGCTTCGTTAAGTCCAACACACCCGCATCGGTCACTTGCGTGTCACCAAGCACAAGAATCTGAAGCTTAATGAGTTTTGTTAAGTCCTTTAGTCCCCCATCGGTCACTTTTGTTCCATAAAGTCCGAGCGTTTGCAGTTTGTTGAGCTTCGTCAAGTCCATCACACCCGCATCGGTTACTTGCGTGTCACCAAGCCCAAGCTCCTGAAGATTAGTGAAAGTGGCCAGGTCTTTCACCCCCGCATCGGTCATTTTAGTGGCATTAAGCCAGAGCGATTTTAGGTTGGTGAGTGTGGCCAGATCTTTCACACCCGCATCCGTCACTTTAATGCCACTAAGATCGAGCGTTTTCAGGTTAGTGAGTGTGGCCAGATCTTTTACCCCCTCATCCGTCACTTTAGTGCCACTAAGGTAGAGAAACTGAAGTTTGGTGAACCTGGCCAGATCTTTTACTCCCGCATCCGTCACTTTGGTATTGGAAAGGTCAAGCGTTTGCAGATTGGTGAGCCTGGCCAGGTCTTTCAGCCCCGCATCCGTCACTCCAGTGAAAATGAGAACAAGCGACTGCAGATTGGTGAGCCTGGCCAGGTCTTTAAGCCCCGCATCTGTCACTTGAGTAAAGGAAAGATCGAGCTTCTTCAGTTTTATGAGCCTGACCAGGTTCTTCACTCCCGCATCCGTCACTTTAGTAAAGGTAAGATCGAGTGTCTGCAGGTTGGTGAGTTTGGCCAGGCCTTTTAC
>DAIDJA010000279.1 GCA_027451605.1 Acidimicrobiales bacterium | reverse complement strand
GGATCGTCTAAAACAAGACATTACGCGCACATCACGTAATAGAGAACCGGTAACCGTTTTTTATGTTGACCTTGATAAATTCAAACAAGTAAACGACACTTTAGGACACGCCGCAGGTGACGATCTTATATGCCAGACAGCAAACAGATTACGCGACAGTGTTCGGGTTCAAGATACGGTTGCCAGACTTGGCGGAGATGAATTCGCCATAATTGTTCCCGGACCGATTGACAAGAATCTAATCGAGCGATTGGCATCTCGAATTCTCACGTCTTTAAATACTCCTTTTTTCCTAGGGGATAAAGAGGTTAATACTTCCGGATCAATTGGAATTGCCACCACGGGTAATCGAACGGATATGGACTTTGAGAAGTTGGTGCATGAAGCTGACGTTGCTATGTATAGGGCCAAAACGTCCGGCAGAAATAAATTTGAGAGTTTTTCCGGAGAATTTACATCGTTGGAATTCGAAGATAACCCGGTTTCGGCCGAACTAAGCGAAAGCATTGACATCAAGCAACTGGAGCTTTTGTTTCAGGCACAGATAGAGATCCAATCCACTAAAGTAGTAGGGGTCGAAGCTTTTGTCAGATGGAATCATCCTCGGCTGGGTAAGCTGTTGCCTGGCGCATTCATGTCAGCGGCGATTGAGCAAGGTTCCATTATTGTTCTGGACAAATGGGTTATAGAAAACGCACTTCGACAGCTGGCCCAATGGCGTGCCGTTGGAATTATCGACCTTAATATGTCCGTAAACATTTCCAACGCAACCTTAAGCGATCCAAGTATCTTCAAGTTCTTCGAATCAACTGCTTTAAAACTCAACATACCATTTGATCGAATCTCTCTGGAGATTTCGTCTCAGGCATTTGAATCAAATGACGCGGAGACTTTGGCCAATATTGAGAGTTTTCACAACATTGGGATGAAGTTAACAGTGGATGATTTTGGACTTCATTCTAAGATTTACAATACCGAAAGAAGTTACGGAATAGATGCACTAAAGATCGATCCGGACTCGATAAAGGAATCTCTTCTATTGGACGAACTCAACGAAGACAGCGAAACCCGAGTTGCGGCAATAATTCAGATGGCCAGACAACTTGGCACTAAAATGATCGGACAAAAGATTGAAACCGATTCACAATTGACTACCTTGAGGGAATTGGGATGTACCGTAGTACAGGGTTACTTATTTTCTCCTCCGGTTAAACCGCGTGAAATCCTCCTTTTGGCCCGTAACAGCTATTAATATTTCACCTTACCCAACCTAGGCATTGGACAAGACTTTATGGCTTCATAGTATTGCCAAAAGGTGGACTAAACTGAATAAGTGGAATTCCGGGGAGTAGCGCAGTTTGGCTAGCGCGCCTGCTTTGGGAGCAGGAGGTCGCGGGTTCGAATCCCGCTTCCCCGACCACCAAAACCTGAAGAACCACCAAATGGAAAAGGCCGGAAAGACAAACGTGGCGTTAAGTTTTTTGTCATATTCCTTGCAAATTTAAATAGAATGGTATAAGGGTTCTTACCATGAAGGTTGCATCGCTTAAGAATTTTAACCTTCCCGCCAAATAAAACGAAAGTAATAAACTTGGTTCAAATCGACGAAAAACCAGACAATAACCCCTTGGGTCATCTAAAACATTCCAGCCAACTTCGTATTGCGCTTTTAGTTATATCGCTAGCTCAGTTAATCGTTGTTCTGGATGCAACGATAGTCAACATAGCCTTACCGCAGATCGCCAGAACATTTAAATTCGATCCGGCCAATCTCCAATGGATAATTAATGCCTACGCGTTGGCATTTGGTGGACTTTTGCTATTAGGAGGCAAAGCCGGGGACGTTTTCGGAAAGCGCAAGATGTTTATGATCGGAATAAGTTTATTTATTACCGCTTCATTTCTGGGAGGTTTTGCCCAGGACCAAGTATGGATAATTACTACGCGAACCCTACAGGGAGTCGGCGGTGCAATTGCTTCACCTACAGCGTTATCATTGATAACGACAACGTTCAAACAGGGTCCCGAACGAAATAAGGCAATGGGAGCCTACGCAGCCATGTCAGGCGGAGGGAGTGCAATCGGCCTTCTCTTGGGCGGTATATTAACCAGCTACTTCTCGTGGAGATGGGTGTTTTTTATTAACGTCCCTATCGGTCTCGTAGTCTTGGTTTTAACACCTATTGCAATTCAGGAACCCGGAAAAAGTAAATCTAAACTCGATTTTTTTGGTACCATTCTTTCAACCGGAGGAGTGGCCATACTGGTGTACGGATTGGCACACGCTGCGTCAACATCATGGTCATCTCCTGTGACTTATATCTCTCTTATTGTTTCGGCTTTGCTTATAATATCTTTCATTTTTTACGAATATCAACATAAAGATCCGATCATCCCGGTCAGAATTCTCAAGAATATGACCAGGGTCGGCACTTATGTTGTCATGCTTACTTTAGGATCCGCACTTTTTGGAATGTTTTTTTTCTTGGCACAGTTCATTCAGGAAATTATGGGCTATTCCCCCCTTAAAACCGGGGTTGCATTTCTGCCCGTAACACTGCTAATTGTAGTGATGTCGGGCATAGCCTCAAAACTAGTAAGCAAAGTTAACCCCAGAATATTAATTGCCGCCGGTCCTGCTATTGTCGCAGTGGGGCTTATCCTAATGTCCAGAATTTCAACCACTGCAGGATATACCAATATCTTATTCCCCATGATCTTTATGGCAGTAGGAATGGGATTTGCATTTGTACCTCTGACCCTTACGGCAATACAGAATATCAAACGTGAAGATTCGGGGATAGCCTCAGCTCTTCTAAATACAACACAACAACTTGGCGGCTCTTTGGGTCTGGCAATTTTGGTAACCGTTTCCACTTCGTTTACCACCAGTTCAATTAACAAATACCTAAATAGTCATCATTTACCGAGCTCGGCAAATTCAAGTAACTATTCAGGCACAATCCCACATATACCATTTGTACAAAATGCAGTCACCTACGGTTTTACAAGAGCTTTTATTGTCGCAGCCGGACTTGCACTTTTTGCGTCGATAATAGCGGCAATTTTTATTA
>DAIDJA010000278.1 GCA_027451605.1 Acidimicrobiales bacterium | reverse complement strand
AGTCTCATTAATAAATCGGTAATCGGATATTCAATTAAGTCCTATTTTGTTCTTACGGGCATTGTCAAATGCAATTGACTTTGAAGACTGACCCTTTGGTACTGCATATTTAAGCGAGGCGGTCCGTACCGTTCTTCTAGAATCGACATATCAATTGAATTCGGATATGAATTAATTTAGCGGTAACGGTAGAATTTAAGTATTGAAAATTCATCGGTCATGACGGGTGCAAATTGGGTATTAATGTTGTGGTCGTTCAATGTGACAGCTGCTTGTATCTTGCGGCGAAACTTTTATAAAGGCATAAAGATTGGAGTAAACGGTGGAACTTAATAACGGGCACTACCGAGTCGAGATTAGATGGACCACAAAGGCGATACCTCATATAAAAGCTGAAACCATTGGTGAGGCCGGATTTGGGCAGGGGTATGCTTGCGCGAAGCAACATATAGCCACGTTGCTTGATCAAATAGTGAAAGTCAGGGGTGAAAGATCTAAATATTTTGGTGCCGGCAAAGACGACATCAATATTTTGTCCGATGCCGGATATCGATTCTTAAATTTGCGAAAAAAAGCAGAGGAGAACTTTAAAGATCTTTCCATAGAACCGCGTGAATTCCTTATCGGTTATGCCTCAGGGGTAAACCACTTTCTTAAAAATGCAACAGAAAAAGATTTTCCCGCTTGGGCTCGGGGTTCCGCTTGGATTAACCCTATTACGCAATATGACCTCATGGCATATTGCAGCGATATAGCTCTGGCGGCAGGCTCCAGAAATCTGATCCCATTTATGGCCTTGGCCGCTCCTCCCGATGAAAATGGCCCCAAAGAGACGCCACCGATTTCGATGTTGCCCGGAGGCAGTCTTGCCAGCAACGGATGGGCTATCGGTGGCGATATAAGCTACAATGCCAAAGGTATGATTGTCGGAAACCCTCATTTCCCGTGGGTGGGTGAAAATAGATTTTGGGAGTGTCATTTAACGGTAGGCGACAAGATTGACTGCTATGGTGTGACCTTAATTGGTGCTCCGGGAATTTTAATTGGTTTTAATAAAAATGTGGCCTGGACTCATACGTTTTCGATAGGTAAACGTTTCATTGTTTATAAGCTGGATCTTTTGGAGGGTTATCCTAACAGGTATAGATACGGATCTGAGGTACGAGAAATGACAGAGACTTCCGTTGCAGTTGAAGTCTTGGGCGAAAGCGGTCTTACTACTGTAAAAAGAAAGATGTATTCCAGCCATTATGGACCGATGCTAAATTTACCGATGCTCGGTTGGA
The DNA here is from genome assembly GCA_027451605.1 of Acidimicrobiales bacterium. Lineage (GTDB taxonomy): Bacteria > Actinomycetota > Acidimicrobiia > Acidimicrobiales > JABEUL01 > JAJZNL01. The sequence goes on along the minus strand of DAIDJA010000278.1, from coordinate 1,809 downwards.
CCGGTGATTTTGCCTTGACCGTAAAAGATGCCAACGACGGCAACCGGTCATTTATATCTCAGTTCATGAGAATGGATGCCAGCAACTCATTTGAAGATTTTAAAAAAGCCCATATAGAAGAAAACGGAATGCCTTGGGCTAATACTATAGCGACAGATACAAATGGGGATACTTGGTATATAGACTCTTCCAGGACACTGAATCTTTCCGATGCCGGAAAGGCGATTCTGAAACAGAAGTTGGAGACGGATCCTTTAACAAAAATGCTTTACGACAACAGGATAATGCTTTTAGACGGATCTGATCCGAATTGTGATAGCGTAGACAAACCAGGGGCGCCACTACCCGGTTTAGTCGCTTACAAGGATTACCCCCAATTGACCAGAAGAGATTTTGTCTTTAATGCAAATGACTCCGCTTGGCTGACAAATCCGCGTCAGCCGCTCGAAATTTCAACCTATTTGCAGGGTCTACAGGAACCTCCGTCGGTAAGGACCAGAGCTTGCCTCAGTTTTTTAATGTCATATGATCCCCACCGGGAAATGAAAATGACCTTAGAGGATATGATTGAGTTTGCGCTTTCCAACAAGTCGATTGTTGGCCTTTTAATTAAAGATCAACTGGCTGCATTATGCGATCATTTTGCCGGTCAGTCTCAGGATTCCGTACATGGAAACGGTGTAGACTTTGCAAAACTCGGGGAAGTTTTAAGGGGGTGGGACGGCTGTTTTAATTTGGAATCTAAAGGCGCGATATTGTTCAGAGAAATTATCGCAGGCTTTGATCTAAGGGACCTTAAAGACAAAGGAAACCTATTTGCTGATAGTTTTGATATATCTAATTCTTACGGAACACCTTCAAAATTAGTAGATCCTAAAGATGCCGCAGTAGTTAAAGATGTAATTGTCCGGGCCGTTAAAGCTTTACAAGATGCCAAGATAGACATTGACTCATCTCCCCAACAGGTACAATATGCGCATTTATCACATCACAAATATTATGTTCACGGTGGACACGAAACTGACGGTACGACAAATATATTGACTCCTGTATTCGAGCTTCCTTATTCTTCCAGCGAACCAAGAGAAGATCATATGGCTGCCGGGGAGCCAATCTTAGGCAGAACCAATAAGACTGGAATTCGCAAAGGCGGATATGTGGTCAGCCAAGGCACTTCGTTTTTTTATGCCTTGAGTTTTACTCAAGACGGTCCTCTGGCTTACGGATTCCTAACATACGGTCAGAATGAAGATATTGAATCATCAAACCACGCAGATCAAATTCAAGACTATATTGACAAGAGACCTAGAAAGTTGCTATTTGCGCAAAGAGATATTCAGAGCTGTAAAGATCTTATAGTTGAAAATATAACTTCCTAAAAGCCATATCTTCCACTCTTAATCAAAACATCTCTCTTCTCGGATCTCCCTTTTGAGCTCAGAAAATCCTTTGAAGTTAGCAATGGTATAAATTGCGTTAAAGAGCTCGACTGCATCTTTTCCCTTTGGAATGTTGCTAATTACCGGCCCAAAAAATGAATAGCCGTTTGGTGGGTCAAAACTGATGATTGGAGTTCCTAGGTCTTTACCGGCTCTGTCAATTGCCAAATCATTTTCAGCTTTAATAATTGCGTCATATGATGAGTCGTGAGCCAACTGACCATATTTTGGATTAAAACCGTTATCCTTGAGGAATGTTTCTATATTGGCGACTTCAAAAAGATCTGATCTTTGCCCTTGATTGTGGATTTTATATCCTAAGGCACCGTAAAGCTCGCCTCTTATCTGTGGTCCTTCAGCTTGGGAATAT
>DAIDJA010000277.1 GCA_027451605.1 Acidimicrobiales bacterium | reverse complement strand
TTTTTTAATGAGAACTTATTTTTAGAAAGTGGCAATTTTAGTCCAATCAATCTTCATTTATCTAATTCCTATTATGAAATAAATTGCAATCGGTTTATTGAGCCTTTGCGATATTAATAACATCGATTATCACCCGCATCAGATCCGAATTCTAAGGAGTAACTCGAAATCCTTAACCAAAATTTAACTCAACTAATTAATCCGTTTTAACTTAATATACTCTAAACTTTATACTGTGTGTGTTCATTTTATGAATGCATAGATTCCAATAAATTATTTTAAACTGGCACAAGGAATGAAAGTCTTAATAACTAACGATGACGGGATTAACGCTGAAGGAATCCAGGTTCTGGCTTCACAGCTTGTAAAGGATGGATACGAGGTAACTGTCATTGCGCCCAAAGAAGATTCAAGCGGAGCGGGTGCCGGTGTCGGTCAGGTCTATCTGAGGCACAATTCGATAAAATTCGATAGAATCGTTTTACCCGGACTTGAGTCGGTGGAAGCATACTCTATAGATGCCTTACCGGCAATGACAGTGTTGGCAGGATTTCTTGGTTTCCTGGATTTTAAGCCAGATTTGGTAGTTTCGGGGATAAATAACGGATTAAACGTCGGACGATCTTCACTGCATTCCGGCACGGTCGGAGCTGCGCTGACCAGCCAACATTTTTCCACGCCTTCCATAGCCATCTCTACCGAGTGGGACGAAAGACCCAACTACGAAACCGCAGCTATAGTTGCCTGTGAACTGCTAAACAATCTGGAGCTTAAAGATATTAAAGTAACCCTTAACGTGAATGTACCCTCGAAACCTTTGGAATTGATCAATGGAATTAAAATTACAAAATTATCTAATTACGGTCTTATTAAAACCGTATCCAAGAACCATGAAACAGGTACACTCTATTTAGATTTGAGCCCACATGAACTAAACCTCTCCGACGAGACGGATATTTCGGCTTTGCGATCCAATTATGTGTCGGTCACGCCGATTGAGACAGTTAGACAGTTAGACCATGAAACTCTTAATGCCCACATTTTTGACATAATTGACCATGTCTGGAATCAATCGGTTAAGAGATAACCCACAAAACTTGCACAATTAATGCCATCTATGCTAAAATATAGGTGGGAGAAATTAGCGTGGTTAATGCAAATTGTTTCATAACGAATAACGATTGCCTAAAATGGCATTAGTTTTGTATTAATCGTGCCACAACTATAAGGAGATTTGCCTTAAAACATAAAGCTTAGGGATTTTAGTCTGCACCTCGTTTTGACTTGATTCAAGTCTTGATATTTACACTCTTTCACGAATAAATATCGCGAGCTGAATGCTAGATAGACCGAAACCCGCATTCTTCAGCCACACCTGAAAGCCCAACGGTTTTCCGAGACTTACAAGGAGGCACAAAGATGCGAAAGCAACGCTTTGTGACATTCATCGCCTTTGCAATTTTTGCATTGGGCGCCATATTGTTAAATACATGGGCCGGTCAGTCCCATACAAAACTGGCCTCAACAAAAAAAGTAGTCGATATTGGCTCAGAACATTTAAATCCGCAAAATAATCAACAGGTCTCTAATCTGACCAGTGCGATATCATTGACGGCAAATGTTACGCCCACTACAACAGAACCCCCGACCCCCGTAAGGTCAACGACTGTTATCGCCACAAGACCGATTACCTATACCAGTCCTGCCAGTTCGGCTTCAACCGGATACTCTCCGGCAAGTGGCATCTGGGCAGAACTTAGATACTGTGAGTCCAGAGGAAACTACGGCGACAATACAGGTAACGGATACTACGGCGCATATCAGTTCTCATTACCGACCTGGGAATCCCTCGGTTATGCGGGATTACCGTCGGATGCATCGCCTGCAGTTCAAGATCAAGCCGCTCAAAGGCTTGCTCAGCGCAGCGGCTGGCACCAATGGCCGGTATGTTCGGTCAGGCTCGGGCTCTGATAGTGTATTATTGCCTATATGAGAAATGTTGACGATGAAATAAAACTTGAAATTGTGGGTAGGGTCGGTCATATCGTAATTGACCGGCCACCGCACAATTTCACTGATCTGAAACTTTTAAGGCAGCTCGCGGACAAAATTGATTCATGTCGGGATTTAAAGCTTAGGTCAATACTTTTATCGTCAACCGGGAAAAACTTTTGTGCCGGAGCGGATTTTAGTACGGGTGGAGTAGGCAGTGACAGCCCAGACGACGCTGTCGATGAAATCGACCCATCCAAAAAATTTGAACGCGACACAAATGCTTTTTATTATCAAGCACTGCGGATTTTAAGTTGTGACTTGCCGATAGTATGCTTGGTGCAAGGGGCAGCCGTTGGTGCGGGACTTGGACTTGCTTTGGCCGCCGATTATAGGGTTGGCACTGAAACCGCTAAATTTTCAGCCCCCTTCGTTAAACTTGGAATTCACCCGGGATTCGGATTAACTTACCTTTTGCCGAAACTAATCGGGCACGTCAATGCCACTGATATGCTTTTAACCGGTAGGCGGGTCGGAGCTAAGGAGGGGCTTACCATGGGGTTATTGAATAAAATGGTCGACGACAAGCAGATCTATAAAATTGGACTAGAAACTGCCCAACAAATGGCCGATAACGCTCCATTAGCCGTGGCGGCCACAAAAAAGACCCTTAACTATCAAACTGTCAAGAAAGTTCAAAAGATTCTAATTCATGAACTAGCCCAGCAAGTTGAACTTATATCAACTAAGGACGCTGTAATCGGAATTGAATCCTCATTGAACCGATCCGTACCGGAATTTATCGGCGAATAAACTACCCGACACGGAACTTAATCGTGTTACACGATAGTTCTTAACGTTAGTCCACTATTAAGTAATATTTCTAGACTATAGCCACTGCAACCGGTGAATGCCCTACGTAAATCGGCTTAGAGGCTAACCCCGCAGACAGATCCACCGGGTACAGAAATCCGTTCTCCCTGTCTGCGACAAACGCATATTTTCCGTCAGCGGTAATCTGAATAGCGTCCAAGTAGGCATTTACGTCTCCGCCAATCTGATATGGTGTTCCCGCAGTCCGGTTTGGTGCGCTATAGTCTAGAA
>DAIDJA010000276.1 GCA_027451605.1 Acidimicrobiales bacterium | reverse complement strand
CCATGACCTTTGATAAATTGCCGTATTAGCCGGATACTGAGAATATGAAGTATTCAAAGCCGGAAAAGTTCCCCCTAAAACATCGGCTGCCTGTGCTTGAGACATATAGCCGGTAACCTGGGGTGAGGTCTCCAAAAGCATATTCAACGAAGTAACAGAGACTGAATTCGGACTTAGGAGTGCATTGGATAAATCAACCGATAGGTTAGAGCCCGTCGGAGAAACGGTTGAAGTTGAAGTCGACGTTGTAGTTGCCGCATCACCGGCGTTTATAGTCCCTATCATTATCGTTAAAAATATAACACCCATAATGATTATTTTTTTAATCATTTATATATTTTAAGTTACGATACGTAATTAAATTAATTTTTCGATCATATTACTGCACTTTACGAAGTTTCAACCGCTTCCGGATATCCCGGAGAATCCAACTCCTGTTCAATAAGCTGAGTGTTGCCGAGTTTTCTTCGACGTTGACCACCGAGATGGAGCAAGATGATTAAACCTAGAACCATACTTACCGCCAGTGCTAAAACTATAAGATAAGGTGTTTGGGAACTTGAGGTATTTTGCAGCAAAATGTATTGATCGGCTCGGTTTTTTTGAGATATCGATATTTGCTCAAGCTGTGACTCTGTAAAAGAATTCTCGGCGCTGTCCATTCTTACCGCAAAAATTATATTTTTTGCCACAAAAAAAGTCTGCAACGATAACACTGTTATCCCGGAAACCTTACCGCTGAGTTCAATCTCAACCGAATTGTGAATTCCGGGTAAAATTCCAACTTTAACCACCCTCATTGTACCTTTGATTTTATCAAATGAATTTTTTGCGGCATTAAAAGCAGATATCGCCCCTGAAACGCTCTGAGTTTCAATGGCTTCGATTGCTATTTCACTATTAGTCGACCCGGTAGTCCAACTTCTCACATAGATTTGGACCGGACCGGTTATGGTCTGTACGAACTGAGGTAGTCCCTGTACAAATCCTCCGGAAATTCCAACATAGCCATTCGAATTGTTTCCGTTTAAAACTGTCGTATTTTTTAAAACGGTAGGTAAAACAATTACACCTAACCCAATAGGGTCAAATGAAGAGACGGACTTGGTTTGACTTAAATTTAAGTCCTCGGGATTCCTTATTAATGATGAGCCAACCAATAAAAGAAAAACCAAACCGTAAAATCGAAATCCAATCTTTGGAACTCTCCTGTAGCTAGTAGCTGGTTTCGCTTTCAAATTTAACTGCATTATCAAATCTTGCGTACTGTGGTCTAAAGACCAATCTTACAGTCTTAGTCGGACCGTTGCGGTGTTTCGCAACTATTACTTCAGCGGACCCTTTTTCTTGAGTATCCGGCTGATACATCTCTTCCCGATATAAAAACAAGACAACGTCCGCATCCTGCTCCAGTGAACCGGATTCTCTTAAGTCGGCCAAAATTGGTCTTTTGTCCGCTCGCTGTTCCAGGGTTCTGGATAGTTGTGAAAGTGCAACGACCGGAACATTAAGTTCTCTGGCTAAGATCTTAAGGCCTCTCGAAATTTCAGATACTTCCACCTGACGATTCTCGGCACTTCTTCTTCCGGACATTAACTGCAGATAATCAATCACGATTAAACTCAGATCGGTTTGTGCGGCAAGCCTTCTGGCTTTGGCACGTATATCCATCAAAGTCACATTAGGACTGTCATCGATATAAATAGGGGCTTCACCCAACTTTCCCAGAGCACCGGCTAGCTTAGGCCAGTCTGCCTCATGGAGTTGACCGTTTCTTAATCTTGATGCATCCACAAGAGCTTCAGAGCCCAGCATTCTTTGCGCAATTTCCATATGGGACATCTCTAAGCTAAATAGTAAAACCGGCTTATTGGAGATACAGGCCGCATTCGCGCAAAGCCCCAGTGAAAATGCAGTTTTTCCCATTGCCGGTCTTGCGCCGACAATAATAAGATTTGAAGGCTGCAGGCCCGAAAGACAGCTGTCCAAGTCTGAGTAACCTGAGGGGACTCCGGTAATATGTTCGCCTCTTTCGGCAAGCATATGAAGCCGATCCATCGATGCGCCCAAAAGATCATAAAGTCGCTTTAATGAATCGCTGTGTTTATCTCCTACAACAGAAAATATTAGGTTTTCAGCTTGATCCAATGCCTCTTCAATATCAACCGGCATCGAATATCCAATGTCCGTTATTGCCGATGCAACCTCTATCAGTTGTCTAAGCATAGAATGTTCTTTAATGATAGTCCCGTATTGCTGAGCAGATGAAACGGCGGGGGTATTGGCCTGAACCCTTACTAATATCGAAGCACCACCAATTTTTTCGAGTACACCCTGTCGATTTAACTCGTCGGCAACTGTTACGGGATCAACCTCCTGTCCGACAGAATACAACCTTAAAATAGCGGCAAATATTATCGCATGAGACGGTTTATAAAAGTCAGATTCTTTGACCGTTTCAATTGCGTCGGCAATTGCTTCTTTGCTAATAAGCATTGCTCCGAGGAGAGCTTCTTCAGCTTCAATATTATTCGGAGGAATTCTGCCATAAACTGAAGTTTGACCAAATCCGTAGGCAGGTCGCTTTGGGCCGTCTAATTGTTGAACCATATAACTATTATTACAGCAAAGTGTTTGTTAATAAGTTGTTTATAACCTTATTAATCTGTGAAAAAAGTCATTAATTGGTGGAAAAACGTGTTTGCAAACTATTCGGCAGTATGATTTAACTGCTAATTCAGTTATTCACAACTAATTTTTAACCAAAAAAATTAATTTGGTAAAACTTTTACATTTAGCTCGGCGGTCAGAGATGCATCAAGCTTGATTAAAACTTTATGGTCGCCAAGAGTTTTGATATGTTCAACTTCCTGAACATTTCTCCTGTCCACTTCAATACTGAGCTGCTGCAAGATAGCCTCTACAATATCGTTAATGGTTACGGATCCAAAAAGCTTCTCATTTTCACCTGCTTTTGCATTTACAGTTATGGTAGAGTTATGCAAAGTATCAAATGTTCTTTGTACTTGTTCAGCGGCTTTTTGGACTCGTGTAGACTCGGCCTTTCTCATCTGTTCAGCCTGAATTTCTATTTTTC
>DAIDJA010000275.1 GCA_027451605.1 Acidimicrobiales bacterium | reverse complement strand
GTATGGAATCGATATGAATGGGAACATGGTGAACTTCCAGGTGACCAACGAAATTGACAAATCGGCCCTCTATTTGGCGATGGTCTCAGCCTACAACGAATTGCAGGCGTACATGCCCCTTCATCGAGGGGAATTCGATAGTAAAAGCTACTCCGCCATCGAAGGTTTTGTGTCGAAAGACAATCAAAAATTCATGCAGGACTTTTCTCAGATCTACCAGTGCTGGATAAAAGGAACAGATCCCGACCCTGCCATGTTGAGAGAAGTGGGCCTGGCTGCCTTCATGATCATAGGATATTTTAATACAACCCCGCCTAACCAGTAGTTTTGGAGAGTTTATGGTTACCCCTATTCATACAAGCAGTCCGCATCTTTTAGGCTCGGCCGCCTCGGGCGATCCGGCCGGCGATATCAACCGATTGATCCATGAAATCGCCTACTTTCTGGTTCCGGGAGCCGACATCGCGGGAAATGCAGCCCGGATCAAGACGCTCCTTGCCAGCATCGACACTTCGGGATTTACCGCTCTTCAGAAACAGTATTTTTCAGACGCTCAATCAAGTCTTTTAGACGATATCGGCTTGAACGATTATTCGCCCGCATCCATTTTGAGAGTCTATACGGAGTTCTATTCGATCATCGGGCTTCCCGATGCCACAGCCGATTCCCACATGCAAGGGTATATCAATGCGGCCAATATCTTTTTAGGAGCCCTGCTAATTCAAGGGAAAATGAATGCGGTGGACATGAACGGCAATTCCGTAGCCATCGGAACGTTATCCAACTATGATACGAGTTTGCTTTATCAATCGATGTTCGTTTCTTACCAGCATTTAGAGTATGAGCTGCCTAACCAGAAAGGGGATTTTAGCGACTCCGATTACTCAGCCATCATGGCTTGGCTGACCAACCAAGATTTTACGACAGCAATGACCCATGTTTTCCAAGGAAATCCAAGCACTTCAGATATTAGTGATTTGGTCAATTTAACTGGGCCGATTCTGCTCCACTTCGATACCCCCACGCCTGCCGCATCAACTCAGAGCCAGAAATCGCTATCTGCTCCCAATGCGGTTAGCGAGGCTGCAGCTCCTAATCCTTATTCTCAAATATTGAATTTGGAGCAGTATTTATTTGGATTTTTGTTGCCAGGAATGGATGATGAAAAAAATATAGCAAGGATTAATTCCTTAATTTCTTCGATCGACCCCTCTCAGTTTTCTTCTGATATGGAAAGATCATATTACAATGATGCGATAGCAAAAATAGCCGATATGATGAAAGGTCAAGATTTTTCTGCAGGAATGATTCTTCAAATAAACAATGAGCTAGGAGTTATTTTCGGCGTTCCGAATTCGCCGAATACGGCTTCCCATTTTCAAGGATGGATCGATGCAGGAAATCTCTACTTGGGATCTGAATTATTGCAAGGAATCGTATACGGACAATATTTAAATGGAAATGAAATAGATGTTACTAATTTAAGTCCTTTGGATAAGAGTTCTTTGTATTTATTAATGGCAAATTCCTTTCAGAATTTAGTCAACTATATTCCGGCTCATGAAAGCGATTTCGATAGCAATACGTATAATGAAATACAAACTCAATTATTGCAAAATAGCAAATTGATCAATGATGCCAATATTCTCGAACAATGCGCTCTATCCGGGACAGATCCGGACCCTTCTGTGATTCAGGAAATCGGGAATATCGTGTTCTTGGTGATGGGGTATTTTAATACAACCCCTCCATCTAAGATGGTGTTTTAAAATTAAGGCTTCGCCGCTTTTCAAAATTGGGGGGCTTTTACGGGATGTTGATATTAGCCCCCCGATTTTGAATCGAAATTTGGCCAAAAGAACCCCCAAAATCGACAGAAACTTAAATTGCTAACCAAGGTCTACCTTCTCGGGATCCAGCAATTTGAATCGGTTGAACTGCTGACTGGTATTTCAACACCGCTCCTCCAGCAAATTCTAAGTAATTAAAAGACAGTCTCTTAAGTATTATTAAGGATTGCATAACTGCAATCTTAAATAACACAACGTTATATATTTATAACTAAATTATTTTGTTATATAATAGTAATATATAATTGGAGAATTATGTCATGACTTCCCCCATTCATTCATCATCTTCGGTATTCTATTCTACGGCCCCGGAAGCCTCGGAAGCCCCGGAAGCTGTAGCTGCCGCTATTGGTTCACCCTTCCCCTTTGGCGATCTTTCAATATTAGGCCAGCATCTTTTATATTTCTTGGTTAAGGGAGCCGATACAGATGGGAATGTAAGTTGGATACAGAAATATCTGAATGGAATTGACACATCGACATATACCGATCTTCAGAAAAAGTATCTTGGGAACATTGAAACCAATATCACAAATTTAATCGCTTCGAAAGACTACTCCTTTTCGACTATTTTGCAAGTAGTTTCAGAAGGATTATCGACTGGTCTGCTGTTCAGCACCAACTCAGATTCTCATATGCAAGACGGGGTTTATCCAGCCTACCTATATTTAGTAGGTAAACTCCTCTCAGGCAGCTTTGTCGCGTTAGACCCAAAGGGTAATGCTGCAACTGTCACAATATCTGACGATGAGAAAAAGGCCCTCTATCAACAGATGGGAGCGGAATATTCCAACTTAATAGATGCGATACAAGCCAATAAAGGGGATTACACCGACGCTGCTTACGCTTATATTACATCAATTTTTCAGAATAGTTCTTTTCAAACCGCACTAGCTGACCTTGCAAAGGGGACCCCTTCAGCTGACGATTTGAATGAGATAGTAAACATGTCGTGGAATATTTTGAGCTCCAATGGAATGAATACTGATCTGCCTCCCGTTACCCCCACAAGTCAGGTTCTCGATGACATCAATCAATTGATCCACGAACTTGCCTACTTTCTCGTGCCTGGAGCCGATATTGCAGGAAACATCACTCGGATCCAGAACCTACTCAATAGTTTCAATATATTTGGATTGACTCCCCTCCAACAGCAATTCTTTAATAAAGCCAAGACGAATTTGCTCATTGATATGTCGATCCAAGACTTTTCACCCTCCTCAATGTTGAGGATCTACGCATAATTTTA
>DAIDJA010000274.1 GCA_027451605.1 Acidimicrobiales bacterium | reverse complement strand
AAGAATTTAACCTGCAGGTATTATCAGTTCTATAAAATGATGAATGAACTTAAAATATCTAAAAATGATGGTAGATGGACCAAATTAACGCTTCCATTGTCTAAAGTGGATTTACTTATAATAGATGATTTTCTAATACAACCAATTTCAAATGACGAAGCAATGATAGTTTTGGAAATAATAGATGACCGATATAAGAAAAAATCAACAATATTCACATCCCAGCTACCGATTGATATGTGGCATGGGGCTATCGAAGACCCAACTTTGGCTGATTCGATACTTGATAGAATATTGGAATCCACACACAGAATACCGTTGAGCGGTGAGACAATGAGACACCGAAATACAACATCGCAACTACAATAGTTTCATACAAGAATCCACTAGAATTTATATAGGAGGTGACACCAGGTTAGGGCAAAAAAATAAAGCAAAATTTACCGGCTAAAAAGTGGTAAATTACTCCGGAATATTCACTTTAGCACCCAATTTCGGCCTTTTTCTATATTCCCCGGTAGATGGGTGTATCTTAGATTATTTTTGTGATATTGTTACTTGCGGATTGCCTGTTTATTTACTTCTGCGTCGAAAATGAGTTCCGGAAAACTCCGACCCTATCAGTGGCGGAAATTGCATCAATAATTATTTTCTTAAAGAAATTATTGCCCTAACAAATTCTCTCTCTCGAGAGTTGTAATAAAGAATACACTTAGAACTAATTAAATTGCCAATTAATAAAACTGGAATAAGGGTATAACCATAGATAATCTTGATTTCATCTAAAGAACCGATTGACAACAATAGAACTAAAAAAAGACTGCACATTCCAAAATTAAGGTAAAAGCCAAGGCATTTAAGACATCTTAGTAATCTAAATTTATTTGCAATCAAATAAAATAAAACAAAGATACAAATAAGTTCGTTCAATATAACTACTACTTCTACCCATTTTGGCCATTCATTCTTAAAAATAATTACTGTAAACGAAATGAAATAAAAGAAAATATTTCCGATTGTAATGCTAATAGAGTTCGATAACTTATCCAAAATTGGTTTTTCGATAAATCCCATATCGGGGATTAAACTGTAAATTTTAAAAGCTCGATTTTTAAACCCAGCCCGTCTAAAAATGTTGCCAAAAGCGAATAAATATCTTCTGTTCGCGGGCTCAAGTTGTAATAGACGTGTCATTACTAATTTGCTTAGTGCGAATAAATTATTTTTTGCGCAAATCAATCCGATTTGAATAAGTTCATTTTCAAAAAACTTGTAATTTTCATAAGTGGTGAGCTCACTTATGTGAAATTCAAACGATTTCAAAACTGATTTTTTAAGTCGCTGCCTATAAAAACTGGCATGCTCTAAATACCATAAAGATGTGTTTAATATTCTTATCCGAACGCCGCCTGGCAAATCTTGAAAAAAGTGGATTTGTTTTACAAATAGTTTCATTGACTTTGGAAACCGAGTAAATGTACCCAAAAACCCTAAATCCAAAAGTATTTGTAAATCATGAGGGGCTAACGTATTTGCAGTGACAATTAATTTATTTGCTCGACGAATATTAAATCTTTTCAAATATGTTATTCCGAGTTGCCAGATTAAATATGGATCATTAGGCATCTTCGAGACTGCAAATTTAAAGTACTTTAAATTTAGTTCGGTTATTTCGCTACGGGCTCCATAAATTGCAGTTATTTTCTTCCGATTTTGTTCCCGTGACAAAATCATAAAAATGACAAAATATGGCATTTTAGATTCCTTTGTCTATAGAAGCTTATGCGATTTCATATAGTTTCTGAGTTCGCCATATATTCTAAAATTGGTATCGAATAGTACATAGCTTCTTGCACTATCAAACCATTCCAAGGTAGACGGACGAATTTCAGCGATAGCTCTTTCTAAGTGATCGTTGGAAACTGGAAGTATCGTACCGGATTGAATTGCCTTGGAAATTGCAATGTCTTTTGCAACGTCTATCATGAAATTGATATCAGCAGGCGAATAATTTTCGGTTAACTTAACAATTTTTTTCAAATTTGTTACGTTATTTGGAATGTTACCTAACATATGTGAGATCATAATTTCTCTAACTTTGTCAGTTGGAGGACCTACAAAAATTGACTGACTAAACCTACCGGGTCTTTTAAAGGCCTCATCGATATTCCACGGTCTATTTGTAGAGGCTATGTAAAATATTCCATCGCCGTTAGACAGAATTCCGTCTAGATCTGTCAAGAGTTGAGAAACAAGGAAATTGATATTCAAATTATTAGCCGATCGTTTGAGACCTACTGCATCAAATTCATCAATAAAAATTACAGCTGGGGAAATAACGACCGCAGACTCAATAGCACTTAATAAAGGTGTACCGGATTCAGAAAAGCTACCATTAAAAATTTCTTTTAAGCTAATGGATAAAAAGTTAAATCCGATTTCGTTTGCTAATGCTTTTGCCAAAAAAGTTTTACCGCATCCGGGAGGCCCATACATCAAAATCCCTCCGGATATAGTTTTGTTGTAATAGTCGAAAATTTCCCTTTCCTTAGTTGGAGCAAGAAACGCCATTTTTAATTGATTCTTTATTTCATCTAGCCCAAATACATCTTTAAAATAAATATTATTATCATTTATTAATTGATTGCCATTGTCAATAAAGCCTGCCTCATTAAGTTGAGAAGACTTCACAAAAGTATTTTCGTGGTTCACTGAAACTTGATCATTTTCTTTGCATTTTCCAATTGAGTGGCCGATATAACCTCCACGATTAATCAAATTTCCAATATTTTGACTGTCATCAACATCAGATTTATAAATATCATTTGTGCATTATTGAAATATTGCATTCAGATATTTCAAAAAATCATCAGACACTCCAATAACTTCAATTTTTTCAATACAATCTAAAGCATTGTCAAACTTTTCTTCGCGTAAATATACGTAATAGAGAATTTCTAAAAGTTCCACATTTTGGGGTTCACTTTTATGGCCATTTTCTAAAACTGAAATTAAGTATTCTGCTTCTGTCATAGGCGTCATTAATTAGGCAACAAATTTAATCCGTTATAATTTCTTAACTATATTACTTGGCACTTTGCATT
>DAIDJA010000273.1 GCA_027451605.1 Acidimicrobiales bacterium | reverse complement strand
AAATTTAAGGTAGTCTAATGTTACCTGATCGATCGGGAAATAAGCACAAGTAGCACCATACTCGGGTGACATATTGGAAATAGTTGCACGTGTTTCCAGAGTTATTCCGTCTAACCCGGACCCTATGAACTCAACAAATTTACCCACAACACCATGTTTACGCAACATTTGAGTAATCGTAAGTACCAAGTCCGTGGCCGTAATTCCCGGATTCAGCTTACCGACAAGTTTCACCCCAACCACCGGAGGAATAAGCATTGTAACAGGTTGACCTAGCATGGCCGCTTCTGCTTCGATCCCGCCGACTCCCCAGCCAACTACTCCTAGTCCGTTAATCATTGTAGTATGAGAGTCGGTTCCGACTACTGTATCCGGATACAAAATATTATCCGAAGTCGCAAAGATCACCCGTGCCAAATACTCCAAATTTACCTGGTGACATATACCGGCATCCGGCGGCACCACTCTAAAATTATCAAATGAATTTTGCGCCCACCTTAGCAATGAATATCTTTCCGAATTTCGTTTGGCTTCAATCTCTGCATTTAGCTCAAAGGCCTGTTTGGTTCCTGAATATTCTGCAATAACCGAGTGATCAATGACAAGTTCAACCGGCACGAGTGGATTTATCTTTTTCGGGTCTCCTCCCAACTGCAACACGGCGTCTCTCATGGCTGCAAGATCCGCTACTGCGGGTACTCCCGTAAAGTCCTGCATTAAAACCCGCTCAGGAGTAAAAGCTATCTCTTGGCTTCCAATACCTGATGGCTCAAATTTCGCTAATGCAACTATGTCGTCGGCAAGTACCGCTTTAGAATCTTCATGTCTCAGCAGATTCTCAAGCAAAATTTTAATGCTGAAGGGCAGAGTTTCAACATCTGAAATTTCACTGAGTTTATTGATGTCAAAGAATTCAAATTGCTTTCCGTTAATTGAAATTTGTGACTTTGAATCGAAGGAATTTTTAGAGATATTCATAATAGATATATTAGTTCTGTTGAAATTGGGCTATTCAAGGTTTGGCTCAGTGGGCGATTTATCTTAGTTGCATCAAATTTTTAGCCCATATAAAAATAAAATTTATTTTTTTGTCTGACCAAAGAAACTTTTCCTTAAAATAAATCTTAAACATTTTTAAAGTTCTCCGGTAGATATTCAGGTCGCGCCATTTGAACTCAGTAAACGTCACAATTTATACGACACAAGTTATATGAAAGAAGCACCGCCGGAACATTCAATTAAAAGTCACGGATTAATTCTGCTGGTAGCCTGCATTGCTCAATTTATGGTAGTCCTTGACGTTTCGGTGGTCAACGTCGCTCTTCCTACCATTCAGCGAGAGCTTCGATTTTCCGATTCAAATCTTCAGTGGATAATAAATGCCTATACCATTACATTTGCCGGATTCCTAATGCTGGGAGGCAGGGCAGCTGATATTTTCGGTAGGCGAAAGATATTTTTAATTGGACTTAGCCTCTTTACCTTCTCATCATTAATCGGAGGACTTGCCCATACCCAAAGCGAACTCATTGCCGCTCGCGCCGTTCAAGGACTTGGCGGAGCGATATTGTCGCCTGCTACATTGACCATTATAATTACTACTTTTCGCGACAATACCGCTAGAACAAAGGCGCTGGGCATCTGGGGTGCAGTTGCCGCCGGCGGGGGTGCTGCCGGAGCATTAATTGGCGGCGTTTTGACAGACTTGGTTTCTTGGAGATGGATACTTTTTATAAATGTACCGATCGGCATAGTTTGTTTATTGATAGCCCTTAAGGCTATTTCGGAGATCAAAAATGACAGTGGCTCAAAAGCATTAGACATTGCTGGATCAATACTTATTACTTCCGGGCTTTCTTTGGGCGTGTACACCATAGTAAATACCAATACCACCCCATGGTCCTCTGCAAATACTCTGATTCCATTATCGGTGGCGATACTTCTCCTCCTGGCCTTTGTAGTATATGAATTGAAGGTAGCCAAATCGCCGATCATTCCTTTTTCAATGTTTAAGATAAAGACACTGACCTTATCCAACTTTTGCATGTTTCTAATGAGTGCCGCGGCTTTTTCGATGTGGTACTTTATCACCTTATATTTGCAGGAAGTCCTTCATTTTTCGCCCCTCAAAACTGGTATAGCCTTCCTACCTCAAACTGCAGCTATTTCGGTTGGTGCGATTTTGTCAGGAAGATTAATTCCAAAGGTCGGTTACAAAATTTTCCTATTAACCGGACCGATATTGGCCCTAATAGGCTTCGTATGGCTTTCACGGGTAAATATACATTCAACATATTTATCTGTTATATTAATACCTGCATCTTTAATCACGCTTGGTATCGGTTTCACTTTTGCTCCTGCGGCTGCTGCGGGAACGGACGGAGTAAAAAGGGAACTTTCTGGTTTTGCCTCGGGACTTATCAATTCATCACGTCAAATAGGAGGGGCAATCGGCTTAGCCGTGCTGGTGACCATCTCGCTGGACATTTCTAAAGTCACAGGCAACGCTACTTCTTTTACTAAAAATCAAGCCATTTCCATCCTTCATGGTTGGTCGGTGGCTTACTTGGTGGCGGGAATTGTCGCCGCATCTGCATTCTTGTTTGCATTGGGATTGCCCAAGCATAAAAAGCCAGGTTCAAGCGGCGAAGTGCAATCTGATTTAAATCAAGTTCCTCTTGTTTTAGACTAAATAAAACAGTAATGTTTTAGAAAATTGGCTTAAATCTAATATTGTGATACCATTGTTTATACTGATCGAGGTATTGCATGGCTTATAAATTGTGGTCAAAGTTATTTTTAACAATTGGGATTATCGCAGTCTTATTTTTGTCTGCGGCAGGATACAGGACTCCCAAATTAAGCTTAGTTAATTCGTCATCAGGCTCCATAGATCAATCACTCTTACCCTTAATAGTAAATAGTCCCGTAAGTACAGCAATACTGGACTCAGAAGGTAACGACACATCACTACAACCGGTAATAACCGAACCAAATATTCCAGCCAATGCGCCGTTAAATCCACCTATTATGTTGTATGGTAACGAAGGTATTATTGTAAGTTCTATCGTTCCCGGACTTTGGAAAGTATGGTTTGACAATACAGACAAATCCATTTATTCGGCT
>DAIDJA010000272.1 GCA_027451605.1 Acidimicrobiales bacterium | reverse complement strand
TCGGCGGGATTCGAAAAGGCGGGAGCAAGTTGCACGGCACGAAAAGCGGTACGCCAAGAAGACGGCGTACTTTCTTCGGGGACATTTTGGGGACGACAAACGGATTGGGCGGAAGATCGCCGAAATACATCTCCGGCTGATCTGCCTGACAGGATTCACGGTCGGCAGCCAAGCTTTGATGGGTGAAATAAGCCGTCGCAAGGCCAACGACTGCACCGACGCCGGCGCCGACGGCGACTGTTTCAAATGAGGGCGAGCGCCCTGCAGCGGAGTACCCGGCGTATGTCGCGGCGGCACCCGATGTGAGCCCGAGTCCGCCGCCGAGTTGAAGCGAGTCGTTCATCGACGCGCACGAGGCGAGCAATATTGGCGTTAACAGAAAGATTGCTGTTTTCACTTTCTCTCCTTTGTTGTCGTTTGAGCAGAAGGAGTGGTAAAGTGGGGATGGTCAAGTTGTGGTCGGCACTATAAAATCAAGATTGTCTTATCGGTTTGATTTGCGGTGGTGGCGGAGAGGCAGGTTTCAAAGTCGAAGTCCGTCGTAATCAGAAGCGGGAATTTACTTTTGGAAAACAGGTTCACGATCATCGCGTCGGGGCCACGCATCCCGCTTTCGGCCATGATTTTGACCATGTCGGCCCAATATAACGGAGCGTTGAAGTGCTCCGAAAGTTGTCCCTCAAGAATTTCGACGAAATTCAAATCAAAATCGTCTTCGAGATAACGCCATTCGTTCACAAGCAGGTCGCCAACATACTGCTGGCAAAAAGCCTTCCAGCTACTGAAGCCGGTGGCGGTTTCAAATTCTTGCCTGAGGCGTTTCAAGCGATTTTCGTCTACCTTGTATGATAAGCCCTGGTTACGATGAGCCGTATCCTGGTCGCGAATGTTCTTGAGTAAATTGAAAAGGTTCTTGTGCTTTGTAGAACCGTCAATCGACTCATATATGCGGATCGCACCGGTCGTGACCTGCTTGCGAAATATCAGATCGATGAATTCAAGTCGGCTGATGACATTAGCGTAGATGGGAACATGGAAGTCCGATAAGACCTCCAAAACGTCGTTCGCCTCCTCGAACAGTCGGTCGTCCTCATAAGCCAACGCATAGAGAAATCCCGTGTCGGCAAGGCAGCCGACTATCTCGCCTTCCTGTTTGCGAAGATGTTGGGCCAAGGCACCCGCATCTTTCAAAATCATCAGAGTCCCAAGTCCGATGGCTTCTTTGTCGGCTGTGCGATTTTCTTATTCTCATCGGCTTCGGTGTTCTTGGGCGGATGTGATGGGCTGGTCGTTCCGTTGATTTTATCAACGAGGTCCTGCGGTGGCGGCTGCTTTCCAAGTTCCTTTAGGCGAGCGGCCCATTTTCTTCCCGCTCCTTTTACCGGTCCTCTTTTCTTTTCCATTTTGGTCTCCTTACGTTTTTACGTAATGTACTATAGCCGATTTTGTCGGTCTAAGCACCTGATTTAATTACTGTTTGCGATCCGAAATCCGGAGCAAGCTTCGGAAATCGAATCTTAAACACGCTTGAGGCACCATGTGGTGTCTCAAACCCGTGAGCGATTAAGACCGCTCCCATTCCTGTCGGCAGGGTCTTAAACAGGTCTGGCGAGGCCCGGAACTGATGAGCTTCGCGCTGGCTTCCTTCGCCTTGGCAAATGGCAACTGAATGAGGAAAATCGGGGTAAAGATCAATCGCAACTGTCACCAGAAAAACGGTTCATGGAAGTTGATCTACCGCATGGTTCCGTTATTCCTTTGGAGCTTTGGAATAGTGTTCAGTCCACCCTCAAAGAAGCTCGGCGAATGGGAAAGAATACAAAGATAAGACGGGTATGCCCTCTTTCGGGACTTCTACAATACACAGACGGCACTACATTTCGCGGCTTCTCCGGGACGGGCAAAGTCAAAAATATCCACTATTATTACCGCAACGATGGCAACGGTATATGCATACGAGCGGACGTGCTTGAGGCCGACGCCGCCAAAATGGTTACTTCACTCATAGGTCGGTCGCCTCAACTTCAAAAAATGATTCAAGCCGCCCAGCATGAAACAGCTGACAACGTGCAATTTTTAGAGAGCCACCTTTCTCAGCTTAAAGAAACGATTGATCAAAGGAAAGACGAGAAGACCGAAAACAAAAAAACCATGACAGTTCTTTTAAGTGGCGCTTCAAAGGAAGAGATTGCGGCGGTTAGGGCCGAATTTATTGGAGTCATGGAGAAACTTAATTCCGACATTGCAGACATGGAAGCCAAAATTGAAGAAACATCGAAGCAGTTGGTTACTGTCAGAACCACTTCTTTTGAATGGAGGTCTGTGGCCGACCATGCCCAACGAGTTCAGGAAATAATGCTGGAAAAAGACCCGGTGGCACTCAAGGCAGCCTACCGCACCCTTTTCTCCAAAATCGTCATTGGACCAGAGGACGGCAGCGGCATTAGAACCATTCGGTATATATTAAAAGGAAACCCCGACTCAGATGAGGACGGGGTTTGCTATAGTGAAAAACTGGTGGAGGCGCGGGGAATTGAACCCCGGTCCGAAAGCTATCAGTCGAAAGGCGGCTACATGCTTAGTCGCTGTTTTTAGGATGACTCAAAGACGTCCAACGACAAACTTCCTTAAGCCCCCATCCGGCTTTGATTTAGGCCGTCCGCCACCAAATGAAGAACGGACGACCGAGCCAGCTTATCGGCGCCTCAGTCCCAAGGACCTGGCTACCAAGGGTGAGACGTTAGTTGCTCTTAGGCAGCTAAAGCGTAATTGCTGTTGCCAATTACAAAGCGCCCAGTTTTTAACGAGGTCAGTGCGTCCCCGGCATGCTCCTTTGACGTCAATGCCCCCGTCGAAGCCATGTCGCCCCCAGGGTTAATCAAAAAAGCTGTAGTCCTTATATCACATTTTAAGGTCGGGGTCACCCGCATCATTCTTGACGGCGCTGCGCATTTGGTTAACCTAATGGAGCCTTCACAATTTATAAGGAGATTGAGGACTATGATTCGCACACTCGGTTTAGCAGCTTTGATCGTCGCTTTTACTTCACCCGTCTTCGCCGGCCCCCACGGCCCCGGCCCCTGCAAACGGGTCAGAATCGCCTGCCAAGGCGCCGGATTCGTTCAGGGCGCATGGAAACAGG
>DAIDJA010000271.1 GCA_027451605.1 Acidimicrobiales bacterium | reverse complement strand
CGTCCTGGCTTTGATCAAGCACAAGCAAAATGTCATTTTGCCTTTCCGGAGAATATTGAGCCACTCCGGGTCCGTAGTCGGAAAACCTGCGATCCGACCCAATGCAAACTTCAAGGGCCCTGATAAGTCGTCGGCTATTACTGGGATGAATTTTTGATGCGGCAACTGGGTCCAGTTCAAGTAATCTTGCATACATACCCGTAGGCCCCATCTCTTCAATCTCTCTTTCCAACCTTATTCGAACATTCGGAAATAATTTTGGAACGTTAAATCCATTAAGCACGGATAAAACATACAATGCACTGCCACCGACTATTATCGGAATCTTTTGGTTTGAAAAACAATCATCGATCTGCCTGTTGCAGTCGGACTGAAATTCAGCGATTGAGTATTCTTGAGACGGCGTCAAGAAACTTAACAGTCGAAAGTCAACCCCTTCCAGTTCACTACTGTTGGGTACCGCAGTCCCAATTTCCATGCCTTTGTATACTGCAAATGCATCGCCGTTGATCAGTACAATTCTGGGATCGGATTTGGCCAAATCAATAGCCAATTTTGTTTTTCCTACCGCAGTTGATCCAACGATCGCCCTTAAAATATGGTTCATTGTAGAATTAGATATCTGCGTTTAAAGACACTGTCCAAAAAGACAATGAGTGCTAAAATCTGTTATATTAACGTAAACAAAATCACCCGGTTTTAATCCACCGGTCCTGGCAGATTTCTTGAAATGGACTAATTTACCCTGTCGGGTACGCCCGGTTAAAGATAAGCTATCCTTTTTGCTGTCGCCAATTACCATTGCCTCTTCTTTATTTCCAACTCTGGCCTTATTTTTTTGTATTGCAGAGTGCTCGACCACTATTCTTAGTTTTGCCATGCGTTCAACAATAACTGACTCGTCAATAAACTGATCACGCTGCTCGCCTGCTATGGTATTTGGCCTGGGGGAATAGACAAATGTATAGGCAGAATCGAAGTTTGCCTCGGCCACAAAGTCTAAAGTATCACTGAAGTCTGCTTCGGTCTCCGAAGGATACCCCACAATGATGTCGGTGGTTACTGCAAGATCGTCAATTGAAGACCTTGCCATTTGTAATTTTTCAAAATACTTTTCCCGCGAGTACCCGCGTCGCATCAAGCTCAAAACACGATTTGAACCCGATTGAAGCGGTAAATGCAGCTGTTCGCAGACTGCAGCTGTATCTGCCATTGCAATTACGGTCTCCTGTCTTAAATCTTTTGGATGAGGGGACGTAAAGCGAACTCTCTCTATGGCTTCAATTTGACCCACTGCCATTAATAGTTCGGCAAAAAGAGGTTTGACGGTTGATATTTCACCGGATTTTCGCTTTGCCAGATTTAAATCACGTCCGTAAGAGTTGACATTTTGACCGAGCAAGGTTACCTCTTTTACGCCATCTTCGGCAAGAATTCTTATCTCAGTTAAAATGTCTGACATCGGTCTGGAGACCTCGGGGCCCCTAACGCTTGGAACGATGCAAAATCCGCACGAATTGTTACATCCCACCTGGATCGTAACCCATGCAGAATATTCATTTTTTCGAGATGCCGGAAGATCAGAGCTAAAGTGTGTTTCCTCTCTGTCCGGCGGTTCGATTACCTCCACTATTGGACCGGTTGAACTTTCCGACTCTATCAGTAAGTCCGAAATACGATGCAGATTATGAGTTCCTACGATGACGTCAACAAACGGGGTTGTTTTAGCAATTGTTTGCCCTTCCTTTTGAGCAAGACAACCGGCAATTACTATTTTCTGGCCCGGAGTTGATTCTTTAATCGGTTTGAAATGACCCAAATGCCCATATAGCTTATTGTCTGCATTTTCCCTGACACAGCAAGTATTTACAACGATAACATCCGCAAGCCGGGGATCTTGAACCGGCTGCATACCATTGTCCGTTAACATCCCGGCTATTCTCTCGGAGTCGTGTTCATTCATCTGACAACCGAAGGTTCTGATATAGTATGACTTCATAATAAATATATTTTGACGAGTTGAATCTTAAATATTATCGGCCTTAGATTTTACTCATTTTATAAAATTATTATCCGACCGATAAAAACTACCTTATATATAGAATAGAGGCGATTTTACCATGATAGGAGCACACGTCAGTACGGCAGGGGGACTAAATAGGTCGCTCGAACGTGCCGTGGCTATGAAATGCCCAGTAATTCAGATATTCGCCCAGTCTCCGAGGACATGGGATAATAACAATATCAGCGATTTACAAATCACCAATTTTCTTAAAGCTCAGTCGGAATTCCGAATTGGAACGCAATCGATTGATGTCTACAACCACGCAAGCTACCTAATTAATCTTGCCTCCCCCGATAGGACCCTGGCCGTGAAATCGACCGAGTCACTTTCCTTAAGCCTACAATTATGTGAAAAACTTAAAGTTAAAGCGACGGTAGTCCATATCGGATCCGTCAAAGATACCCCTAGAAATAGTGGCATTTCAAGGGTTGCCTCAAATGTCAATCGATGCCTATCTCTGTCTAAAACTACCCACTTGTATCTCGAAAATACAGCCGGAGCGGGTGGCACCCTAGGTCGATCCCTTTATGAACTTGCCTTAATCTTAGAAAACATCGATGATAAAACCAGAATCGGGATTTGCCTTGACACTCAACACCTCTTCGCCTCCGGGGTCAACTATAACAATTTTGAGTCGGTTGAACTCTTGGTAAAAGAGGTGACCGAAACCGTAGGAAGTATACAACTCATTCATTTAAACGATTCAAAGGTTGACCGCGCGTCGAACATTGACCGTCACGAAAACCTAGGCAAAGGATATATCGGGGCCAAAGCGCTTAAGTTGTTAATCGGTCACAAATATTTTAGGGAGATACCGATGATATTGGAAGTGCCGGGAAGCTCAAAAGCCGGACCTGAAACTTCAGATATTAGACAAGCCAATGCCTATCTAAAGGCAGGTATAAAACTTTGGGATAAATTTACCCTGGCATCAAATTGAATATTTAAATTTTCCTGCAACAATTTCAAGGGCTACCTCGGTTAATAAGACTTTGAAATCTGGGCATTTTTATTTTGACTTTCACAAAATGTAACAAAGTACTAAACTAACAGAAGGCTTTATTCCCGTACTGACCATTCATTCTTTGAT
>DAIDJA010000270.1 GCA_027451605.1 Acidimicrobiales bacterium | reverse complement strand
GAATTGGTAAGACACTGTTGGTTGCCGCGGTCACTGTTGTGGTTTTGGCAGCTTCAACTTTGGCAATAAATCTTAGCACGGGAGCCAAAAATGCAGAGGCAGCTTCTGCGCCTGTTTGTACTTTTAGAATTAATTCCTCAACACCGGGATCCGTGGCAAGTGTTAGCGGAACATCAGTATTAATTAATGTGGTTGCTGGTCAGACGATAGTTTACGCCGACTGCAATGCATCTGCAAGTCCTGTTGCCCTTGGAGAAGCAAGCTTGCTTGCTGCTTCCATAGTCCCCCCCGGGGCCTTAAGCCAATTGGCTGAAGTAGGCTCAAATGCTTTTGTTACCAAACCCAATGGCATGACAACAGGATGCCCAGGCTACAGTGCAACTCAATCTTGTGTCGATTTTACAATGACTCTTCCGGCTGTATTTACTCCGGAACAGCCGTCAGGCACTACAGACCCCAATGCACAATGTCCTCCGAGCCAAACCGAAACAAACATGGGACTCTTCGGATGTGCAGTAATTGTATTGAGCAAAACGTTGTCTCAACTTGCTACAACTCTGGCTATATATGCCAACACGCCTAATCCCCAAGGTCCCCCGACAATTGGTTTGGGAATTTCCGGCAATACAGTTAATTTAAGTGATGCGGCGGGATCCACGACATACTGGGGATACAACTCAACGCAGCAGATCCAAGCTGTAACTGGAGGTTCTAGCGCTATTACACCGCCAACTAATGCGACTTCTTGTTTTACTAGTGGTTCACCAATGTTTGGTTATGTTCCATCATCGGATATAATAGCGGAGATTCAAAATCAAAACGGAGGTCCGATAATTAACCTGACCAGTCAAAATGATGCCAATGTACAGATATCAAACATTTGTTACCTATATAATAAAACCACTCCTTCGGCATCGACAATTTATGCGCCTCAGCTAAGTGGCAGTTTAACTATTAATCCTACTTCCCTGGGATTGACTACCGGCAATTACAATGTTTACATTTGTGAAAATATAGTCGACGTTTTGATCAATAGTAATGATAACAATGGAGTATGTTTAGGATCTGGAAGTTATGCACTGGGAACTGCGACATTATCAGTCTCTGCCAACGGTACGCTTTCAAGTAACAACATTTATGTACCTCCTACTACTGCGCCAGCCACAGGAAATGTTGTTCCTAATGCCACAGCAGCTCAGACCGGTGAGCCATTTTATGGTGAATCTCTGATTGCCGGAGCCGGTGTATTAGCTGGACTTGGCCTAGCGTTAAAATTGCGTAAATCGAAAAAGCGATTAAACAAATAGTCAACATATATTTAGTCCATTTCAGGCTAAATATCTAGATCCAATATGACCCTTGTAGATTAATTCTGCGAGGGTCATATTATTTATTCTTGAAACGGGTCGTTAATTAAATCAAGACATGCGGTTAATATCTTTGGCTAAATAAACAAAACGATTAAAGTTAAACATGGTTCCTGCAAACAATCAATTTCTTATCTTATGAGTTCCGATTTAACTGCGTTACTTAGAGCTCAAGGACCTCTATTTGGATATAAGACGAATTTATATGAGGTGGGGTAAGATTAGCTTTGGGCGCTGTGCAAGCACTTTAGAGGCCCACTCCATGCCGGGTCTGCAAATCCTGAGTCATAGGTTTCTTTTATGTGATTTAGCCATTCCAGGGACTCGGTCATTCCGCCGGGACGGAAATATCGACTCCAAAAAGTACGATGCTCCTCAATAACTTCATCAATTGCAGTCGATAGAAACTTGCGATTATTAGAACTCAAGTCTTTGACATGACCCGTGCCTTGCAATCGAAATAAATTATCGGCCAAAACAGTCTTCATAAGTTTGACCGAAGATCGCAACTGAATTGTCGTATCGTCAGATTCCGTTGAGTTGAGGCCTACTGCTATATCTTCAATAGATCCCAAGCATTCTTTAACTTCTTGTTCGGTTAAGTTCGTAGTTAGACCGCTTCCCACGTGAAGTTGAGGCAAATAGAGGCTTAAGGCGAGGATTGACAAATTTGGGAAGGGAGAACTTATGTGGCAGTTAATTTCACAAACATCTGTTAACAACTGCGCTGATTTTCTGGGACTTTTATGCTTCTTGAATACAATTGTCGCAATTGCATCAACAAGATCTTCAATATTAAAGGCAATAGCACGTTGTTTGCCACCCCAACTGAGTTCTCCACCGATGATGATTCCGGGAAGAGATATCGGCCACCACTGAAGGTGTCCGAAGTCGCCCCAGTCAGTATTTAAAAATCCTGAAGAGCCATAATCTTCGGCATTAATTACTGCATTTCTGATATTTTCCAAACAATTTGACATTCTTCCGGTAATAGATAACCAACTGGAAGTTCCCGGAGCTACCCAGTGGTCAAGTGACTTTTCTGAAAATCGTGACAAGTTTCTGCTAAAGGGAGAGTTATATTCGTAGCCCCATTCCACCACAGTGGTTCCGTCGGGGACATAATCTATCAAATCAGGGTATATGTTGAGCATGTCTGACCAGATCAATAATTGTTTGTTGTCGACAGCACTAAGATTTCTCAGATAAGTTAAGTAACCGCCCCAAGTTGCATGATTGGAAGATTCCATCTCAAATGGTTCATCCAATCCAATATTTACTTTGTCGGAATCGAAAAGCGGCATTAGCTCTCCAAGTAGCTCGCGAACCAGAGCTCTTGCTTCCGGGTTTTCGGGATCGATGGTAGTTGCTGGCCTCATAAGTCCATAGGGGGAAAGTACATTCCCGATTTTAAGACCCAAGGATTTATATCGGTCATGAATAAGCCAACGCTCCATATGCCCTAAAGTATTTTGATTTGGAGTTAGTTCAATCATTTTCATCGTACAGTAAGCTTTAATTTGAAGAATCTCTTCGGAAGTATATGGCGATGAGTTCTCCCAGACAGTTTTATGATTTGAATAAGCGAAAGTATGTTCGGTATAAAGTTCCAGATGGTTGTATTTTAAGACAGCCAGAAGATCAATAATCGAAAATAGTTCGTCAATTGTGGGTATTTTCGATCTCGAAATGTCCAACATTACACCACGAGTTTTTATGCTCGGCCAATCCTTAATATGACCGGTTGGGATAACTCCGGTTGATTTTTCACTTTTGTTCACTCGCTGTTCCAGG
>DAIDJA010000269.1 GCA_027451605.1 Acidimicrobiales bacterium | reverse complement strand
AGGACATTATGAAGTGGCAGCTAAATTTTATAAACAGGCTTTTGAAATTGATAATGCTAATATTGAGGCTCTTTTTGGGCTTGCTACCTCTGAATATAGAATTGGCTTAAAAGAAAAAGCTAAGGAACATTACTTGCAAATATTAAATATGGCAAAACTTAATTTGCCGTTTATTAAATATTTGAGAGGAGAAACAATTGTTAGCGGTTACCAATATTCCGTATCCCAGTTGGCTGGTACCTGGTGACAATACCTGGCAGTTAACCGCCGCAACCCTAGTAGGATTAATGAGCCTGCCGGGAATTGCGGTACTTTATGCCGGTTTGGTACAAAAAAAATGGGTTGTAAACACAATGCTTATGACCTTCACCGGATTTTCACTGGTGCTTTTAGTATGGGTTTTGTGGGCCTTTAATATGGGTTTTGGCACAAAACCTATCGGCGGAGGTGGCGGAACGGGAATTATGCATTTTTTCAAAGACATGGTCTCAATGCCTCACCCCATCACAGGGGCAGCGGCAGAACAGCAGCAGACTAGTTCATTTGCACAATCTGTTATACCTTTCCACTTTCCAACTTCAACATTTGCCTACTTTCAGGTCGTATTTGCCGCTATAACACCGCTTCTTTTCTTAGGATCGGTATTGGGTAGAATGAAGTTTAAGGCATGGTTAGTATTTGTTCCGCTGTGGTGCACATTTGTCTACGCTATAGATGCTTTTTTGCTTTGGGGTGGTGGCTACCTTGCCTCAGAAGGAGCGGTTGACTACTCCGGAGGTTATGTAATTCACCTATCAGCCGGTGTTGCCGGTTTTGTGGCTGCGTGGGTCATTGGACCGCGACTGGCAAAAGATAAGGCACATGCGGTTCCCAATAACCTACCGCTTGTGGCAATCGGCGCCGGAATTCTATGGTTAGGCTGGAACGGATTTAACGGCGGTGACCCGTTCTATGCCGGAGTCGATGCCGCGGCGGCGGTGCTTAACACCAACTTAGCCACAGCTGCAGCACTGATGACATGGTTGGTAATAGACATGGTCGGCTCCAAAGAAAAGAAACCTACCTTCCTGGGAGCAATTAACGGTATGATTTGCGGATTGGTTGCAATTACTCCCGCGGCAGGTTGGGTCAACGGTTTAGGAGCAATTCTAATCGGCATAATTGCATCTACGATTGTATGGTTTGCATGGAACTATCTGCCAAAAATACGCCCGTTTTCTAAAGTTGACGACGCCTTAGGTGTTGTATTTACTCACGGCTTCGCAGGACTTACGGGAGGTCTTTTGGTAGGACTCTTCGCCGATCCAAAGATGATTGAATACGGTGTGACGGGCAAGAATTATGCGGGGTCCGGAAGCTCCGTTGTTACGGGTCTGTTCTACGGGGGTGGGCTACACCAGCTTTGGGAACAGTTCCGTGCTGCAGTCTGGGTAATAGTATTTACAGCGATCATGACATTCATAATTTTGAAAGTTCTCAAAGTTATCTTTAAAGGTCTTAAAGAACCAGATGAGGTACTTGCGATCGGCGACCTTGCGATACATGAAGAAGAAGCATATCCTCGAGAGACTTTTGCGGAACGTATCTCAGTAGTCTCATCACACAAAGATAACACCGAATAATGCAACTAAAAGAAATTAAGTTAATATTGTTAATAGATAACATAGAATGGAGTTTTAAATGAAACTGGTTACAGCAGTCATTAAACCTTTCAAATTGGACGACGTGAAAGATGCGTTAAAGCAGATCGGAATTCAGGGTTTAACAATTACAGAAGCGCAAGGATTTGGTCGTCAAGGAGGGCATACCGAAGTTTATAGAGGCGCCGAATATTCAATCGACCTAGTCCCCAAAATTCGGATCGAACTTGTAGTGGACGATTCAATGATCGACAATGTGATTGAGACGATTCTGACTTCAGCAAAAACAGGCAAAATCGGAGACGGTAAAATTTGGTCGGCCAGTATCGATGAAATGGTTAGAATAAGAACTTCGGAACGTGGTTCTGATGCACTTTAGATAAAAGAGTAAATAAAAACAACTGTTTAGTAAAGGCCAATTAGAAATAATTGGCCTTTACAGTTTACAAATTCTAAAATTTGTTATATCCTTTTATTATGGCTACAAATGCAAAACTAGACTTATCGGAAATTTGGTTATTTTCAACTTTTTCCAAAGCTGAACTTGTTCAGATCAGAAGATCGTTCACCGAGCTCAAAGTAGAGCCCGAAAGGGTACTCTGCCAAGAAGGAAGTGTCGGACAAGAATTTTTCATAATATTGGAAGGAACTGCCGCTGTTATTAGAGCGGGTAAAAAAATAAACAAACTGGGACCCGGTCAATTCTTTGGTGAACTGGCTCTGTTGGATCACAAACCACGATCCGCGACGGTGAAAGCCGCCACCGAAATGACACTGCTCGTACTGTCTCAAAGGGAGTTTTTTGGTCTGATAGACGAAAGACCGGCTTTAACCAAGAAACTATTGCAGGCTCTTGCCGGAAGGCTCAGAGCAGCAGACTCACGAGCCTTTCATTAAGAACATTCATAAGTTATCTTTATTTTTATCGAGGTCATTCAGCGACTTTGTCAATTCCGACTGTACCTGCATCGCATGGGCAAGTCCACGGGATTCCCACAGTTTTCGTCTGGCGCGCTGATTCAGCTTTAATTTAATGAGGTAAGCTGCTCCGGCTAAAACTATCAAAATCGGTATAACTATCAATATCGGGCTAATCCCACCGGAACCGGCGGTCTTGGGGGTAGTAACAGGAACCGTTGTAGCCGGCGGTACTGTTGTAGAAGGTATTGAAACGGCAGGAATATCGTAAACGGACTTTTGATACTGGGCTTGCGCCAACGTCACTATTTGACTCCGGGTGAAACTCGGTTGGGGAGAAATCAAATAAACTTCAAAAACTACGTTGGAATTTAAAAATGTTACAGCCCACGTATCATAAACCGTAGTACCGGTACCTTTAACTTCTTGATGAAATCCTTCGGCTTCGGGAATAGACTGCACGATGAATGTACTTTGTTTTGTCGCTTTCCCTCCCATTGGATTCTGAGAGTTAATCTGACTTAAAAGTTCTCCGGCCAAGCCAGGATTTTGAACTTCAACCCCTATGACAACTGCAAACGATGAAGTCAAGCCGCCGGTTGACCATGACCTTTGATAAATTG
>DAIDJA010000268.1 GCA_027451605.1 Acidimicrobiales bacterium | reverse complement strand
GACGATCCGAAGAAAATTGATCCGTTGGATGTTGTCTTATGGCAACCGTCAATGGAAGATGAACCATTTTGGGATACACGTTTTGGTCCGGGAAGACCGGGTTGGCATATTGAGTGCGTTGCATTGGCCATGAGAGAATCCGGTCAAAATACAATTGACATTCACGGGGGTGGAAGTGATTTGATTTTTCCGCATCATGAATGTGAAAATGCTGAAGCAATCGCAGTAACTGGTCATGAGCTTGCGAACTATTGGATGCATGTCGGTATGGTGAGATATCAGGGCGAAAAAATGTCTAAATCACTGGGAAATCTGGTGTTTATCGACAATTTGATTGAAAAATACGGATCTGAAGTGGTGAGACTTGGACTGTTGTCGAAACATTATCGGAATTCTTATGAATATAGTGATGAAATTATGCAAAAGGCTAAAGATCGTTATGATCTTTACAAATCTGTTGCCAAGTCGACTCAGCAGTCAGACTTAAAAGAGGAATTATGTGCGGCAATTGATAATGATTTAGATACTCCCAAAGCGTTGGAATTAATGGACGGCTATGCCTTATCAGGGTATTCTGTTAGCTTAGGTTTGGCGCTTTTGGGTGTTAGAATTGAAAACAATTCATTTTGATGAACATAGGTGAGTATTTTGATTGATGAACAAAATTTATCGGCTTTGAGGCACTCCGCAGCTCATATTATGGCCCAAGCGGTAATGAAGTTGTATCCCGGGACTAAATTGGGTATCGGACCCTCAATTGAGGACGGATTTTATTATGATTTTTTGTTGCCCGAAGACAAGAAACTAAATGACAATGATCTAGCGCTA
Source organism: Acidimicrobiales bacterium (assembly GCA_027451605.1). Classification (GTDB taxonomy): domain Bacteria; phylum Actinomycetota; class Acidimicrobiia; order Acidimicrobiales; family JABEUL01; genus JAJZNL01. Next base: position 2,353 of record DAIDJA010000268.1, on the reverse strand, counting down.
ATTGAAGCCGAGATGCAATCGATTGTTAAAGCGTCGCAGAATTTTGAAAAAGAGATAATTTCATTCGAACAAGCAAAAGAACTGTTTTCGGATCAGCCCTTTAAGCTTGAAATTATCTCTTCGTTACGTTTAAACGATTCTGATTTCAAAAGTGATTCAGAACTTTCAAATGAACTAGATGAGAACGAAATTTCGATTTATAAAAATAGCGATAAGTTCTTCGACCTTTGCAAGGGTCCTCATGTTGACAATACAAATGTCGTTAAGGCAATAAAACTCTTAAAAGTTGCCGGTGCATATTGGAGGGGCAATGAGAAAAACCAGCAGCTTCAAAGAATATACGGAACTGCTTTTTATTCAAAAGAGGATCTAAAACAGTATCTATTTGCCTTAGAAGAAGCCGAACGTCGCGACCATCGGAAGCTAGGTAATGACCTTGATCTATTCCACTTTCCGTCGGAAATCGGAGCCGGTCTGGCTTTGTTTCATCCCAAAGGTGCCAAAATCAGACTTCAGCTTGAATCTTTCTCCAGAGAGAAACACCTAAAAGCCGGATATGAGCCGGTGTGGACGCCACATGTGAGTAAGCAGGAGCTGTTTGAGACTTCGGGACACCTGGGCTTTTATAAAGATAATATGTTTCCAGCAATGGAACGAGACGGTGCTACGTATTATATGAAGCCGATGAGCTGTCCGTTTCATGTACTGATTTACAAAAGTTCACTTAGAAGCTATCGTGAGCTTCCGCTAAGACTTTTTGAACTTGCCACTGTATACAGATTTGAACGAAGCGGAGTCCTCCACGGACTTGCTCGACTAAGAGCTTTAACTCAGGACGACTCCCATATATTTTGTACCAAAGAACAGCTTGAAGAAGAGATATTATCAATCATTCAATTTATACTCGAAGTTCTAAATACATTCGGGCTTTATGAGTTCGAAGCCGATTTATCAACAAGGCCTGAAAAGTATTTAGGGGACATTAAAGATTGGGATTTTGTCACATCGAGTCTGGAAAATGCTTTGATTAAATCTGAAATACCCTACAGAATCGCAGAAGGTGAAGGTGCATTTTATGCCCCTAAAATCGATATACACCTTAAAGACGCCATCGGGAGGAAATGGCAATTATCGACGGTTCAGGTAGACTTTCAGGAACCTCAAAAATTTGATATCGAATATATCGGTAAGGATAATGAGCGCCATCGACCCTATATGATTCATAGGGCTTTGTTTGGTTCAACTGAGAGATTTTTGGCAATACTTTTAGAGCACTATGCTGGTGCATTACCTACTTGGCTGTGTCCGATACAGGTATCGTTGGTTCCGGTCGGATTGTCTCATGAGGACTATGCTTACTCGCTTAAAGATAAGTTTAAGCAGTTTGATATCGCAGTTGAAGTTTTGAACGCTGATGTCCCGTTGGGGGCAAGGATTCGATCAGCCAAATTAGCCAAGATCCCATATATTTTGGTTGTTGGGGAATCTGATGCAACAAATAATACAGTCGGGGTAAATATGCGTGGAACAAAAGACCCGATCCGTGATGTTTCGGTAGATAAGATAATTAGCGTAGTCATTGAAGATATCAGCAGTAAGCGTGTGACGCCAACGGAAATATCGAACTAAAGACGTAACGGGAAATGTAAATGGATAGAATTTATGCTACTTGGAGATCGGAGTGGGTTCAGAAGTTAGCCGGGGAAGCCGATGAAAGATGTCCGTTTTGCAGTATTGTTGAAGCAGGTCTTAAAGATTCCGAATCAGACAAGCAAAATTATGTAGTGTTTCGAAGCGATACCTGTTTTGTTGTACTCAATCTCTATCCTTACGGCTCCGGGCACCTGTTGGTTCTGCCCACCCGCCATTTAAGTGATCTTTCAGATCTAACACCGGAGGAAAAATCAGATCTTTGGGGGCTGTTGGAAAAGACAATTAGGGTTGCTAAATATACCTATCATCCCGACGGAATCAATTTCGGAGCGAATCTCGGTCGCTCCGCAGGGGCCGGGATACCGAATCACTTTCATATGCACGTTTTGCCGCGTTGGGCGGGCGATTCCGGATTTATCACTACAATCGGTGATACAAGGGTCATTTCGGAGTCTTTGGAACAGTCCTATTCCAAGCTGGTTAATAACTGGAACGAGGTCTCCTAGAGCACTAAATGTAGTTATTATCTCCCGCGGATCAGGTTTATATGTTTAAAGTCGCGTAATTGTACTAAATTTTCGTTCTAAGTAAATTTAAAATATATTGCTGTGATAAAATTAATAATGTGATAGACGGCAGACGTAAATCGGTCACATCGTCAAATTCGGCAAATTCCGGAGACACTTCGAATACGCCGTCG
>DAIDJA010000267.1:2914-3229 GCA_027451605.1 Acidimicrobiales bacterium | reverse complement strand
GGATCAATTATTCCCAGGATGTTCATAGCTCATGTATTGTTGGTACCCGCGATATTAGCCGCTTTGATCGGAGTTCACCTTGGGCTTTTGGTAAAACAGAAACATACTCAGTTTCCCGGTCCGGGAAAGACCGAAAAGAATGTCGTTGGCACACCGATGTGGCCCGGATTTATGTTCAAGACCCAGGGTTTTATGTTTTTGGTTGTCGGCGTCATCGCACTTTTGGGAGCTTTTGCTCAGATAAATCCGATATGGCAATATGGGCAGTATCTGCCCTACAAGGTGAGCTATGCGGTTCAGCCGGACTGGTATATG
>DAIDJA010000267.1:0-2904 GCA_027451605.1 Acidimicrobiales bacterium | reverse complement strand
TGGGTTGGCTGGACGGGGCACTGAGAATTATGCCCTCGTGGGAGTTTCAGTTTCACAGTTTCATGATTCCCAATCAGTTCTTCCCGTCGGTATTGTTGCCCGGTATAGCTTTTAATATCTTTATAATTTGGCCCTTTATTGAAGCAAAGATTAAGAAAGATAGAGCCGAGCATCATTTACTGGAACGCCCCAGGGATAATCCGTGGCGGACTGCGATCGGAGCCGGCGCGCTTACATTTTTCTTTATGCTGTTTGCCGCATCGGCCACCGATGTTCTCGCAAATTACCTTACAATCTCATTGAATATAGTACTTTGGTTCTTCAGGATCGCTACTTATATTATTCCGTTTATTGTTGCAGCAATCGCCTACAGGTTCTGTATTGAGCTTCAAAAAGCCGGGGACAAGGCAGGCAAGCGCAAGAGATTTAATGTCGTTTACCGCAATGAACAGGGAGAATACTATACCGAGAAGTCGCCTGCTCGACCGGGAGATATCGATTCACTGAGCGATGAAGCCGAAGAAGCTATCGAATTGACTCCGGAAATATCCAAACTCGTCAATGAAAAAGCAGACGTTATTTCCGGGCGATCGGATGAGTCGGGAGTACCGGCTGATGGTACCGAAGAAGAACTTCATAAGATTTCGCGGGATTAAATTTCTACCGTCGTGGATCTATCGAAGGCCGGGGTTGGAATTTATGTTATTTATTTTAAAAGTCTAAAGAATTAATCCATCCATCCATCCATCTAACATAATTCCTTTTGTAACCTATTTATCAAATAAATCCATATAATTTGAAATTGGATTTGATTATAGATCGCGATCGTAATAAACTGATTTTAGTGTCAATAAGCGATTGGAGTAAATGATGATTAAAACACGAATTACGGAACTTCTAAAAATTAAATACCCCGTTATGCTAGCCGGTATGGGTGGAGTATCGTATTCCAAATTAGTGTCTGCCGTCAGTGAAGCCGGAGGTTTTGGGTGTCTGGGCGCCTCTACGATGGGAACCGAAAAGATGATCGCCGAGATAGATGCGGTTCGCGGTGCAACCGACAAACCCTTTGGAGTAGATCTGCTTACGGCGATGCCGGGAGATATGATAGCTCAGGTGGAAAAGGTGATTGAAGGCGGTGCCAGTGTTTTTGTGGCGGGCCTGGGGGTTCCGGCTGACGTAATTGAGCTATGCCACAAACACGGACTTTTGGTCGCTAATATGTGCGGTAAGGTCGAACATGCTCTTAGGGCTGTTGACGCAGGATGCGACATCGTTATTGCTCAAGGTACCGAAGCCGGTGGACACACCGGTCTGGTGGCAACGATGCCTTTAGTACCGCAGGTGGTAGACGCCGTAGGTGACAAAGTTCCGGTTGTGGCAGCCGGCGGGCTGTTCGATGGACGCGGACTTGCCGCTTCGTTGGCACTGGGGGCTGACGGAGTATGGATGGGCACCAGGTTTATTGCCACCCCCGAAGCCAGAGCGGTTATAGGTTATAAAGACAGGCTGATTTCCTCCAGAGAGGATCAGACTACGATATCGCGAGGGTATTCGGGCAAGACTATGAGGGTGATAAAAAATGATTATACGACTTATTGGGAAGAACACCCCGAGGAACTACAAAAATTTCCCAATCAGGCTTTACGATCTATCGGTGACGGAAACTTCCACCTGGGGGGAGACGAAACTACCGACGGAGTTAATCCCGATAACGAATGTTATCCCGCAGGGCAGGGAACAGGGGCTATCAATGAGCTTATACCTGCAGGAGATTTGGTATTGAAGATCGTTGAAGAAGCCGAAAAAGCCATTTCTCAGTCTAAAAGCTTAATATCTTAATCTTTTTTGTCGATAATTTATTTATCCAATAATTTTAACTGTCCTGTTTTTGTCGGTACAGTATAAAGATAAGATGTTTTGGTATTGATTTTATACTGTATAACGAAGCTGGAAATAAATGATCTTTAAAAGTAAGTTTGAAGCCTCTCCCAACCGGATGGTTCCGGGACTGTTTCACGTCGAAGGTAGGCGTATGCGATATGCGGTTACTCTGAATTCTCCTCCGGGACGCGCAATTGAGGCCGAAGAAGCTTTGGCCAAGTCACAGAATAGACATGTCAGGCCCATAAGTTTAAGTATGGTTCAAGACCAAAGTCAAAAGCGGCAAAAGTCATGGCTTATCAGTCTGCACGGGTTTTTTGCCGGCGGCGGGATGTATTGGAGGGAAAGTTCTTATATAAGCGAAATAGACAATATGTGGGTGTTCAATCCGTCTCTGCCGGGGTTCGGAGGAAGTGACTCCCTTTTGTGGGAGGAACTCTCGATGAAGGGCATGGCCCGGCGGATAGTCGCTATGATGGATATGTTGGGAATAGATTCTGCCGTAATGATGGGACATTCCATGGGGGGTGCAATAGCGTTGCAGTTGGCTAACGACTATCCGGATAGGGTTTTGGGAGTGGTTTATCGTGACGGTGCCGGGACTCCGAGTTGGAAAGACAGAAAAAATACTTTTACCAAAGCATTGGCTCCTTTCATACCGGATGCCGCCGGGATATTGGATCTGCTCATTGCTGCGGCCATGGATATTCCGGATTTAACTATCGGCAAGTTCGGTTCGACATTCAAATCGATTCTGCCCGATTTCAGAAAAAATGTAAGATCTCTGGGTCGCACTCTACCTGCGGGAGCGATGCTTTTTGGATCGGATCTAACCGATATAGCGGCTAAGTTGGGAGCAACAAAGGAGATACCGTTTTTGGTCGAATGGGGAGTAACCGACCAAATTACACCGCCCAAAACCGCTTATGAGTTTCAGGATTACATTAATGAAGAAATCATATGGCTTTTCGGAGGCCATTCATGGATGCTGGCAAGGCCTTCAACTCAGTCGTGGATCTT
>DAIDJA010000266.1:2905-3232 GCA_027451605.1 Acidimicrobiales bacterium | reverse complement strand
GCAACGCTGCCTAAAATATCCGCCGGGGGAATAAGGTCATCGATAAAATTGAGTCTTAATAATAATCAATTAAATATGGCCGCATCGGATTTAGATATTTCCATTGAAACCGAGTTGTTGGTAAACGGAGGGGAAGACGGTGTCGTGGTCGTCCCCGGAAAAGTAATACAAGAACTGGTTAGATCTTTTAAGCCGGGATCTATAACATTTATGAGTGACAGTGACAGTTTATTCATAATAAACGACACCGTAAAATTTGAAATTAAAGTTTTTTCTACAGACACCTTTATTCCTCTACAAAATATAAGCGGAAAACCCGTAAAAATA
>DAIDJA010000266.1:0-2895 GCA_027451605.1 Acidimicrobiales bacterium | reverse complement strand
CAGCTGAGTTAATAAAAGCAATATCACAAGTTAGTAAGGCGGCGTCGAACGACGAAATAAGACCGGTATTAACAGGAGTGCTTATGTCTTTTACCAATAAGAATTTAAGGTTGGTCGCAACAGATTCATATAGGCTGGCAATTCGTGATATTTCAACTGAAGACGCGGAATCAGATGGAAAAAATATTTTAGTTCCGGCAAAGGCGCTAACCGAATTAGAAAAAATAATGAGCACGATTTCCGAAGAGGATCAGATAGAAATAATATGTGACGAAGGTCACGCTAAGTTTATAATAGGCAAGACAACAGTGGTAACTCAGTTAATTAATGAAACATTTCCCTTATATGAAAAGCTTATTCCCGATGAAATAAATCAAAAAATAGTAGTTAATAAAGATAATTTCGCCGATTCAATTAAAAGAATGAGATTATTTGTCAAAGATATAAAATCATCTATTCAGATATCTCATTCAGAAACTGGAATAAAACTTTCAGCATCATCATTTGATTTTGGAAACGGAGAAGAAGTGATAGATGCTGAGCTAACAGGAGATGAACTTGAGATATCTTTTAATCCAAGTTATTTATTAGACGGAGTAGAAACAATAGACGGCGAAGAAACAGAGATTTTAATCGTTAATTCCAAGAAACCCGCTTTAATCAGGTCAGTCAATTCAGACAACTTTAGATATATTTTAATGCCGATCACCGTGTCCTAAAGGTGATGGGTCCTAAAGGTGCTGGTAAATTCAATAGAAACCGTTAATTTGAGGGGATTGAAGGATGGAATTTATAAGTTCAAATCGGGAACCAATTTAATTTTGGGGAGAAACGGAACCGGCAAGACAAGTATATTGGAAGCGATATTTCTGACCAATTATGGGGATAGTTTTAGAACATCAAAAAAACTAAATTTAATAAAAACCGACCAAAACTTTTGTAAAATTGCAACAACACTAGAGATTTTTAATTCAAATCTAACCGTCGGAGTTGTTATTAAAAATGTAACACAATTTACATTAAACAATAAAACTATAAGTTCTGTTCTAAATACCAAAACAAGTAAAGACAGCTTTAAAACACTTATATTTACACCAGATAGCATCGCCTCTATTTCCGGGGCACCGGCTCTTAGAAGAGAGATGTTTGATCGATATATAGGTTCTTTAAATAGTAATTATATAAAAACCTTAAGCGAGTACAACAAAGTTTTGCGACAAAGAAACGCATTACTCAAATCTGAAAAGTATCAGGGGCATGGTGACAAAGAAGCCACCTTACAGATATGGAATTTAAAACTAGTTGAATACGGAAATAAGATTATTTCTCACAGAAGCGACTTTATACAATCAATTAATCCAATTGCAAGAGAATTTTACAACAAAATATCAAATAAAGCCGATAATCTCGAAATTATGTACCTACCCAATGTGGCAGAACTTTCACACCAACATCTAGATCAAAATATTGATAAAGAGATACAACTTCAAAATACCTTGTTTGGTCCCCATAAAGATGATTTTGACGTTATAATCAAGTCTAAATTATCCAAAAATCAGCTTTCAAGAGGTGAACAAAGGACAGTAGGACTATCGATTCTCTTTTCAGTCCATAGTCTCATTAAAGAAAAGCTAGATTTAAGTCCGGTACTTCTCTTAGATGACATAGCTTCTGAATTGGATGTAATCAGAGTCGATTTTTTAATGAAATATATTCCTGAATCACAAGTAATTATAACTACAACCGAAAAAATAAATAGCGATCATATTTCAAATATAATTAATTTATAGTGACAGACAATGTTAAAAATCTCTCTATCGGACTAGACTCAGCGATAAAAGACCTCGGACTTCCAAAATCAGAAGCCCTAGAAGCTATTTTCAATAAATGGGAAATTATTGTCGGAGATAAAATCGCCCAATTTTGTAAACCAAATCATTTTAAAGACGGAGTTTTATATCTGAAATGTGCGGATTATACGTGGTTTTCACAGTTTAAATTTTATAAAAAGCCAATAGAAAATGCTATTCAAAACAAACTACAGTTAAAAGTACCTATCGAGGTGCAGATAATGAATGTCAAAGGTTATTAAACAATAACAACGTTTTTAAACTGTTAAAATATAATAAGAAAGATCAGCAATTGTGATCCAATTCATCCATTCAACCGTTTAAAAATAAACAAAAGGAAAGAAGTTTGCCTGTGACGCAAATTGAAGAAAAAAAATTATCGTCAGAGGTTACAGTTTCAGAATCATCTTATAGCGCGCAACAAATTACTGTTCTTGAAGGGCTTGAGCCGGTACGTAAGCGCCCCGGTATGTATATCGGGTCAACGGGACCGTCCGGGTTACATCATTTAATCTGGGAAGTTGTTGATAACTCAGTCGACGAGGCGATGGCTGGTTATTGTAGTGCGATATCCGTCACCCTTTTAAATGACGGCTCCTGTAAGGTAGAAGATAATGGTAGAGGGATTCCCGTAGACGAACATCCTCAATATCCCGGTAAGTCGGCGGCTGAAGTTGTTCTTACAGTACTTCATGCGGGAGGAAAGTTCGGTGGAGGAGCATATAAGGTGTCGGGCGGGCTCCACGGAGTGGGAATTTCGGTAGTTAACGCCTTATCAAAAAAATTAATTCTGGAAATTAAACAAGGCGGCAAGCAGCATGAAATGACCTTCGTGGATGGCGGTCAGCCTTTAGAATCATTGAAGGTTGTCGGCAATACAGCTTTAGATAAAACAGGTACTACCGTCACGTTTTGGCCAGACAGCTCAGTGTTTGAAGAAATTGAATTCCGGGCTCAAACTGTATTAGAGCGTCTTCAAGTAATGGCCTTTTTAAATAAGGGCTTGGAAATTAAATTTAAAGACGAGAGAGAAGGGCATCAGCAA
>DAIDJA010000265.1 GCA_027451605.1 Acidimicrobiales bacterium | reverse complement strand
TTTTTTAACCTAAATGCCGTGGTTCCTCGTTTGGGAAAATGAGAACTTGACTCATATTCGTTTCCGAAAAAATACATGCCGTCTAATCGACATAGTCCGACCGAATCCATACCGCTTGCCGTTAAAATTTCCGGTAGCCCGGGCGAAAACCCGAACGTGTCGGGGAAATAAGCCACGGTGGGAATTTGATTCATCCCGTTTTCTTGAAGCCACCTAAGACCAATTGCATAGTCTCTCATGATGAGTTCGCTTTGAGGAACTATAGTATCCGGCGTAGTCACTCCTGAACCCATTAATCTCAATCTCCCCGAATTAACATAGTCCACCACTCTTTGTCTGTAACTTTCAACCCGATCGAAGAACATCTTGAGAAAAAACATACATTCGATGCTATAGACGCGGGAGGAGTCTTTGTCCAGTTCGTCAACGGCGCGCATCAACTGCTTTTTTACAAGCATGTTGAAATATTCGTCCGAGGTAAATAACCAGTCCGGATCCCAATGACTGGTTTCGGTAAAAAAGATTACCTTAGATGCGTCATCGGGAATGCCTAATTTCTTTTTAAGTAATGTTTCCTTCTCGTTTGCCAATTCTCATCCTTGCCATCGATGAAAATATCTTAACAGCGATCGCCCTAAAACTCAAATTGGACGCCCACTAAGTAACTTTTACCACCGGCCTCCTGATTCTCTGAACGAACTGCCTTACCGAAGGCTCGTCTGAAATAGCTAAAGTTCCGCATTGCCGTTTACTCCAATTATGAAATAGCCGATAATTTATCTAGATATTGTCAAATGCTGAAGCTTGGTACCAAAGAGACAATTCTTAAAGGCCGGTGATATTTATAGAAAATTACTCTATTTTTTTAACTCGGCAATTATCTGAAGCCATGCATCCTGATCGAGTTGATACGGCGCATAGAAACTAAGTCTGTCAACCACTCCCCCGAAGCGTTCTTTTAATTTTGACGCAATTTGGGAAACTTCACCGACTACTGCAAATGCTTCTAAAATTTCATCGTTTATAAGATCTCCCATTTCACCCCATTTCCCCTCTTTTGACATAGGATGAAGCTGTGACTGCAGATCTCCCCAACCGTGTGCCTCCAGAACCGGGCGGTATGCAGGAGTTGACCCATAAAATGCAATTTGACCTCTTACCGCTCTATAAGCTGCCTCTTTTTGCTGATCGTTCTCGCCGGTGACAATAAAGGCCGGGTAAGACACCTGAAAATCTTGGTGTGCCTTATTCACCTTGGCCATCCCTTTTTCGATTGCCGGTACCGTAACCTCCTTTAAATATTTTTCGGTTGTAAAACCGTGAATTAGAATTCCGTCTGCAACTTCGCCTGCAGTTTCCGCCATCAATTCACCGACAGCGGCCAAAAATACTTTAGGGGGTCCGTATTCGGAAGGACCGGGGTTGAAAAACGGAGTCATTAAAGTATGTGTATAAAATTCACCCCTAAAATCCAGCTTTGTTCCGTTATGCCAGCAGTCCCAAATCGAGCGCATAGCCAGGATCATCTCCCTCATTCTTCTCGAAGGATGACTCCAGGGCATGGAAAATCGCTTTTCGATATGAGCCTTGATCTGCGATCCTAGCCCCAAAATAAAGCGACCTTTGGAAAGTATCTGAAGGTCGTTCGATATCATTGCCAAATTCATCGGATTTCTTGCGAAAGCAACAGCAATTCCGGTACCCAATTCGATGTGATCCGTAGCCTGTGCTGCCATGGAAAGAGCGATAAAGGGGTCGTGGCCTGTTTCTGCGGCCCAAAGACCGTCATAACCCAGTCTCTCTTGTTCTTTTGCTATTCCGTAAACTATCGAAGCATCTGATCCAAAACCGATTCCTCCGTCAACTAACATATCTCACCTCATTATTCAATATAAAAACTCACTAGGCCATTTTAATAATTATGGCGATCCAATCTTAATTGCATCCGACCCTTAATAAAAACAGTAAGGTGAACCTCCCCGCCCTCACGGACGGGGCTATCGATGTAACATTTTCCCTGCGCTTTGGGCCAATGTCAAAATAAGTCCCCCAAAGCCCTCAACTCCACTCGAATCACCTGCTCTGGCCCCGCTCGAATAGCGTTTATAAACTCCCTGCAAAATACACGCTAATTTCCAATAACCTAAAGCCATGTAATAATTTATATTGTCAGTGGAACGTCCGGACGCCCTTTCATAAAACTTAAGCAAATCGGCCGGTTTCATAAATCCTTCAAGGGTAGTCGGCGAAGGCAGATTAAGCGGAGAATCCATATCGCTACTCCCCCAATAGACCAAGGTCAGCCCTAAATCAGACAACGGATCGCCTATGGTTGAAAGTTCCCAGTCCAATATGGCCTGTACCTCCCCTTCGGAAGTTACTACCACATTATCCAATCTATAGTCTCCGTGAATAACCGTATTTTCTGGATTGTTTGGATTGTTTTCTTTCAGTTCATAATATACCGCAGACACGGTTTCATTTACCTGCAGATCGTCACCTTTTGTTTTGTCGAATTGTGTTATCCAACGTTCCAAAAGTCTATCCACATAGTTTTCATTCCTAAGGAACTGCTTTAGCCCTGCTTTTTGATAATCCACTCCGTGAAGTTTTACCAGAGAAGCTATCAAATTCTCCGAAAGAACCCGCCTTCTTTCGGGTTTCGAAAAATGTTGTTCAACATCTGACACCGACCTGAGTATCAATCCGTTTTCAAAGCTCATGACGTAAAATGGCGCACCGGTGATATCTGTGTCCTCTACGTAACAATACGGTGTCGGAACTTCGACTTCGGTACCTTTCAAAGAAGATATCATCTTGAACTCACGATGCATATCATGTGCGCTGCTTAACACGTGACTTACAGGCGGTCTTCTTAAAACTACCCGATTTAACTTCGAGTCGGTAATTAGGTAGCTCAAATTTGACCTGCCACCGTTAATTAATTCAAAAACAAAAGGTCGCTCCAAAAAGTCAATATTGCGATCCAACCAATCCGACAAAGAATCAGAGTTAATACCCATTAAATTTTCCACAAGTTAAGATTATATGGTCGGAAAATATTATGTCAACTCTAGAGCCCTTAAATATAAAACAGCTGGATTTGAATTCGGCTTTATTCATACCGATAAACCAATTTCTAAAGCTGGGCGATTTAACATATGATATAACTTATAAACCGATGGTAATGGGTATTTTGAATCGTACTACCGACTCATTCTTTGATGAAGGAAGCTACTACGGCTTCGAC
>DAIDJA010000264.1 GCA_027451605.1 Acidimicrobiales bacterium | reverse complement strand
CCCAAGGGACTCGGCTCTGTAGTTAAATTTGGAAAACCGGTCCCAAATGTACCTCCCAAGAATGAAAAACTTATCTACGGAGAGCAGTCCCTGGCACAGAATTCCAATCTACCATGGCCGGCACCTCTGACCGTTTTTAATGTTCCGAATGCCCGACCGCTAATAAGAACCGAATCAACCTCGAATCCGATTATCGTAGACGGAGGCGGAACCGGTCTGGTAAATTCAGCGGCGATAGGACTCTTAAATTCCAATGCCTCAGTGCTTTATTCGGGCGCATTCACCGACAACAACAAAGATAAAACATTACTGCAAAAACTTGCCTCAACTAACGCCGATCTGGTATTAACTGATACGAACCGAAAGGAGTCCAGAAGATGGGACGGTACGATTCAAGATGTGAATGGCTATACTGAAACCGCTTCTCAGACCAATAATCCCCAAGACTACTCAAATGCGCCGATTAACCTTTTTCCAAACAGTCCAAACTCACAAACCATAACTGTCCTAAACGGCATACAGGCAGTAAATGCTTCGGTTTACGGAAATCAGGTAACCTATGAACCGTACCAGAGACCCTCACAAGCTTTAGACGGCAATCCGGATACAGCTTGGTCTTATTCATCTTTTGTATATCCACCCGGACAGTGGTGGGAAGTTACCCTGATTAATCCGGTTACCGCAAATTACATTGATCTCTCACAGGTACTGACGGGATCTCCGATTGAGAAAATTACTAATGTTAGTCTAAATTTTCACAATGGATACAGCCAAAGTTATCAATTGGATGCGCTTTCAAGAACGGTCGGCGGTCAGAAATTGGAATTCCCACCACAGACATTCTCGCAATTGACGATTACGATAAACGCTACGGCACCCACCGGATCTGCGACCGGAACAGATGCCGTCGGTTTTTCTACCGTAAATATTCCCGGTATCACCCTACAGGAGGTTGTAGCAACGCCAACTGACATGTTGTCGACACTCGGAGCCGCAAGCCTAACCAACAGATTGTCGATACTTCTGAACAGACAGACTGTCGGCCCCTTCCCACCACGAGGGAATCCCGAAAATACTATCGCACGCCAAGTGTGGTTACCAACTAACCGCCAGTTCAGTATTACGGGGCTGGCTGCACTATCACAAAACGCACCTGATAATGTTATCGACTCAGTTATTGGAATTACTCCTACCAACGGTAACGGTTACGTGGCAAATTCATCGGGTCGACTTCCGGGGTTTCTCATGGCTCGAGCATACAGCGCTTTTGACAACAATACAAAAACCTCTTGGTCGCCGGGTTCGGGCTATAACCAGCAGATCGGATCCTGGGTGGAGATAGACACTCCAAAGTCCGTAACTTTTAATAAGCTAAATCTTTCAATTACCGCAGACAAATATCACTCAGTACCAAAAACCGTTACGATTTCAACCGAGTCAGGCCTTCGTACACTAAATCTTCCGTCGATCGTGTCTAAGGGTCCAAAAAACAGAGCAGTTACCGTAGTGCTTAATTTTCCGCAAATTACAGGTCGTCACATAAGATTAACCATAGATTCGATTCAACCTTTTTATGGAAAGGATATTCCGAATCAACCGTTCTATACCCTTCCGGTTGGAATTGCCGAAGTCGGAATACCCGGGGTGACTATGCCGGCAGCTCCTAAGTCGCTTCCAAAAACGTGTTGGAACAACCTCATTTCCATAAACGGGGTATCTGTCCCAATCAGACTCGAAGGGTCCGTCAAAAATGCTTTAAACGGTGGTCCGATTGCATTCGTTGCCTGCAATAGCTCACAGCCCGCAGTTAGCTTATTTGCCGGAAACAACATAGTGCAGACATTGCCCGGTAGTCAAACCGGAATCGACATTAACAGCATAGGCCTAGACAGCGGACCAGGAGGATCTGCCAATCCTATACTTTCGCCCGGGCAACTACAACCTCCCCAGTCCAATAATGCAGTGGCATCACTAAAAGTTAGGTCATCTTCGGCGGTAAAGTTCACCGCTCAGTTAACCTCCACCGGAAAACCATTTTGGCTGATTTTGGGGCAATCTCAGGATAAGGGCTGGACCCTGAGTATCGACGGAAAACCTGTAAAACAAAGCTCCACACTTATTGATGGCTATGCAAACGGATGGCTTATTAGCCCGCCGGCAGGTATCCATACATACAGCGTAAGTTTCTATTTCTATCCACAGACCTGGTTGAACTATTCCTATATCCTGTTCATACTTGCACTCGTTTTGACAATTTTAGTTGCCATCTTTGCCAAGAGGCTTTCAAAGAATGACCTGGAAGTGTTAGTTGATCCGATTACCCTCGAACTTAGGGGCGATCTTCTGAAACTAAAGACGAAAACAACCGAACACCTAAGGCTCAAAGCAATAGTTTCTTTAATTTTATTGACCTTCTTTTTCAATTTCATGTTTATGCCTTGGACGTATGCCCTGAGTGCGTCAATAATTTCTATGATAGGAGTAGTGCTCTTACGATCGCATCGAGTTTTTGGTTTCTTTTCATTTATGGCAATGGGTTGTGTGGCAATCTATGTATCTGTCGCACAGATCGTATACACGGCGGTTGCCGGTGACAGTTGGCCTTCCAGCTTAGAAATCCACGAGCAGCTGCAGTGCCGCCGAGGAATCGGCGAGGGCGGCGTTCCGGACGGCAAGCTTTTCGCCTTCTCTCACCTGCAGAAGAAGCCGCTGGCGGTCGAGATCCGAAATTTCGGCCATCGAGTTCAAAGTGGCCTCCAGACTCTTGAGCGAATCGATGAGCGGACGCGAGCCGTTCATGCGCGCGCTGTCCCTGAGCGCGTCGAGGTCTTTGACGTATTTCTGATCGACGGTCGACGTGATCTGGTCGATCAGCGCGTCGCCCGTCCCGTCGCGCATCGACACGAGACGGCCTTTGAAATCCTGAAGGCCGTTGACGACTCTTTGGATGATGTCTTCGGGCAGGGGGTTGGGCCCGAGGTCGCCGAGTTCCACCTGCGTCCCCGCCGCGGCGGTCTTGACCTTGCCTTCGACGTTGTCGAGCGCGGTCGATAGATCCTTCTGAAGCATCGGCTCGCCGAAAAAGTACGCGGCCTCGACCCAGGGATTGCCCGCGGGGTTCGAAGTGCCGGTCATGACGGTGTGACTTTCCGGAAATCGGTAAAACGCGACGCTCAAATCGTGGCCGGCCTTGAGAAGCCTGTCACGGGCCGCTCCCGTCAGAAGGTTCCCGGTCTCCATGAGCTGATCCGCGAGGCC
>DAIDJA010000263.1 GCA_027451605.1 Acidimicrobiales bacterium | reverse complement strand
GCGGATTTTATAGTTGCCAGAAATGCAAAAAAGGAGTTTGCCTATAAAGTACTGCCGCTTTTGGCTCAGCCTTCATTTGGCAAGGATCCCGGCAGCCACGAATTTAACATCTCTGTCTGTCTGCACGGTAAAGATGACTGGCGGAAAGCAGGAATACCTAATTTGGCAAACTCCGAAATAAACAGGATCTTTTCCGATAAAATAGCTTATATTGCTGACGAGAAATTCCGTGAATTTCTTGAAATCGACGGGGACGGCTTGGAGGTATTGGCATTTAAACGTTCGTATGACCTAACGGGTTTTATTCTGCGACTAAATTCGTATAACGACGGTGACGCAAAAACTTCTTTGACGCTTAAAGATAACTCTGTGTCTGCCTACATGCTTGTCAATGCTCGTGAAGAGTCACTGGGGACAGAAATTAAGGTAACCTCAGGGAAGATTAAAATGATGTTGAAATCGGGAATCTCTTCGATAAAGTTGATTCAAAAATGAGTGCGATTAACTTTAATTAAAGGTCCTTAGGATAGAATGAGTCTTCAATCACCCTGCACATACAGTGATAGACAAGACTGTGATACCCCTGAACGTCTGCGGTTTTTGTTGCGGGCACGCGTATATTGCAGTCGGTAACTTCAAGCATCTCATTAGAGGGTTCAAGTCCGGTTAAAAGTATTGTTGACATTTGTAGGGCCTTGGCGACGGTAAATGCGTAAATTATATTTCGTGATTTCCCCGAAGTGGAAAGTGCGAGAATGGCATCTCCGGATCTTCCCAAAGCCAACAGTTCTTGGGCAAATTGAATGTGCCGAAGTTTTATATCATTGTCGATGGCGGTTGCTAAAACCGGATCTGATCCCAAGACAGTCACCTTAAGTCCCGCCTGTAAGTTTTCGGAAAGTTCTTTTCCGTAGCGAAATTTTAATAGGTCTTCAGACAGTTTGGAATCCAAATTTCTGTCGGTTTCAAAAGATTTTTTCAACTCCCCGGCAATATGCAATGCATCGGCCATGGAACCGCCGTTGCCCGCCAAAAATAAAGTCCCTCCGGCGCCCAATGACTTAACGATAATTTCACACCCTGCGTTAATGTCAAAAGCCGAATCGACAAGGTCTTCGGATTTAGCTATAAGTTGAGCTATCGCATTCGAATTTATTTTTACGGACATGGATTTTACACTGTGGTTGTGTCAGAAAATTACTGAATATTTGAATCTGGCTATTTTAGGTAAGCTTAACATATTGACAATACCGATTGATTTATTGGCAATATGGATACTCTGTATTCATCGATATCTTTTCTTTTATCGAAGTCATGTGCAAACACTAACTTTATCGAAGTCTTGGAAGCTTCCCCGTTAAATACAGCCCACGGGTTAAGTTCCTTTGAAATTTTCCGGAAGTTGTTTTGGGAAGTGTTCCGGCCGGGATAAAACAGATTGTTACTTCGTCTATACCGTATTGGCGTCTCAGAGTAGCTCCTATCTCATCAATTATCTGATCGAAATTATTAATCACTTTAGTTTCGGCAATTATTATTATTTTAGGTTCGCTGTTTGCATCAGGTACTTGAAGGGCTACCACATTACCGGAGCGGATATTTGGATGTTGACCAACAGAATTTTCAATCTCTTCGGGTGCAAACCACTGAGATCGGAGGGTTATCTTATCTGAAATTTTGCAGATTACCACTACTTTTGAATCAAACGTGTAACCGAGATCGCCGGTCTTAAGCCAACCGTCTACATACCTTCTTCCGGTCAATACTTCATTTTGGTAATATGTTTCCGCCATTGAAGAACCGCGTATTTGGATCTCACCGAGCTGTCTGTCTTTAAGAATTTCTCCCGTGAGTTCATCACAGATACGGAGTTCCGTACCTTCAATCGGTGATCCGAGCACCACAAACTCTTCGACCCAAAGAAGATCGGTGATTGAAGTCGGAGATTGTGCGATATATTTAGTCTGCATAATAGAACGGTCAACACGATCAATTTCTAAACCCGTCCTCAATTTTGGGAATGTAACAGCTAAAGTGTTTTCCGTTAACCCAAATGCGCAGCATATGGCATCTTCATTGAAATTGTGCCTCTTGGCAACCCAAATAAAATGTCGTATGATATTGGGGTCAACCTTACTGGTGCCGGTGAGGGCAATCCTAAGGCTCGACAGATCAATCAATTCACTGTCTTCCAGCAGTCTTGCCAGGTGCCCGTACGCAAAGTCCGGACCTACGGTAATTGTTGCCTTATATTTTTCGATTCCTTTTGCCCATTGAAGTGGATCTTTGATGAACTCTTGGGGTTTGGCTAGGACTAAATTGGCTCCGACCACAAGCGGCAACAGCGTCATTCCGATAAAGCCCATATTGTGATAGAGCGGCACCCATGAAAGTACTGTATCAACAGTATTATCTGCTTTAATCTCAGCAACTAAAGTTTTGATATGTTCGATAACGTTTTGATGACTTAGGGCTACTGCCTTAGGTTCTCCGGTAGTTCCGGAAGTAAATTGTAATATCCCTATCGATTCATTTCTCAATTTAGGTTTTATGTAACTATAGTTGTTTTTTGACGCTAATTCCATTAAATTTTGTAGCTTAATCGTCGGAAATACAATTTCTTCGATATTGACAAAATCAATTAGTTCGTCGTCCACTATAACCAGTTTCGGGTTCATCTGAATTGTCCGTCGTTTTATTTCCATGATGAGCTCTTCAGCGTAGTTAATCCGGAGGGGCAACGGTAGCATGACGGGAATAATTCCTGCCATTAAAGCTGCCTGCAATAGGTAAATTGCGTTGAGATTAGTAGTACCGAAATAGGCAATTTTGTCGCCGGGTTCGATCCCACGATTTTGAAGATAACCCGCGAGGGCAGAGCCCGTAGAATAAAGTTCTCGGTAGGAGACAGTTACATCTTCATTTACCGTATCAAAATAAGTTACGTTATGGGGGGAGTCTTTGCTATATTCAAAGAGGTCTGTCAATGATTGGACTTTGGGGTCGCAAAATTCTAGAAAATCCAAATAAACTCCTGTTTAAGATATTTTAAGGTATAGATACCCTCAAAGGTTAGTCGCTAAAGCATCGCTATTTTGAACGGTTGTTCCGAATTTTCGACTTTCTAATGGAATAACAACTAGATATTAAAATAATTTGGCAGTAAGCAAATTTAATTGTCTGTTACAAAATTAACCAACCGAGGTGCTTTCGTAATTATCTTTAAAACAGACTTGCTACCTAATGCCTCTTTAATTTTTATCGAATCCAGGGCGATTCTG